>DATKUF010000212.1:0-4272 GCA_035530755.1 Spirochaetia bacterium
CAGAAAGGTGGAACAAACGCCTGATCTGCGCCGGTTCGGTCGCGCTCCTCACCGCGGGGACGCAGCGCCGGCGAGATCACCGCGGGCAAGTTCATGCAAACCTTTACCCGCGGACCTGCGTGCTGATTTCAAGCCCGGCACGCTTCAACAATCTGCGTGGCAGTCTTCAACCCTTGAAAACTGCGCCGTTCAACACTACGATCAGAAACATGAACACGTACGTCGACCCCGATCGTGTTCCCTCGCGCGCACTCCATAACGGTATGGCGATTCCATCTATCGGACTTGGAACCTTCGGCAATGACAGGTTTTCTGCCCGAGCGGTCGCGAACGCGGTCGACGGTGCAGTGAGGGCGGGATATCGCTATATCGACTGCGCCGCTGCATACGGCAACGAAGCCGAGATAGGGGAGGCGATCGGAGAGCTGTTCCACTCCGGAGTGGTGACGCGGCGTCAGTTGACCGTTTCGTCCAAGGTCTGGAATAATCGGCACAGCGAGGTTGCGAAGGCTTGTGAGGAGTCTCTCAGAGACCTCGGACTTGAGTATCTCGATCTGTATCTGGTTCACTGGCCCTTTCCAAATCACCATCCTCCGGGCGCCGCCCCCGACTCGCGGCAGCCGGATTCACGACCGTTTTCCGTGGACGAGTACCTCGAGTGCTGGGGCCAGATGGAGTCACTGGTTCGCAGAGGCCTTGTCCGCGCAATCGGCACGTCCAACATGACAATTGTGAAGCTCGAGGCAATCCTGCCGCACTGTTCCATTATGCCGGTCGTGAATCAGATGGAACTGCATCCTGCGTTCCAGCAGCCGTCGCTTTTCGACTATTGCGCAAAAAAGAACATCCTGCCGGTTGCCTTCAGTCCGCTCGGTTCCCCCATCCGACCGGAAAGGGATCGAATGCCTGACGATATCTCCGTGTTTGAGATACCCGAGATAGTGACCATTGCAAGATCCCGCAATATCCACCCTGCGCTCGTCTGCCTCAAGTGGGCGGTAAAGCGCGGTCAGGTTCCCGTCCCTTTCAGCGTGTCTGAGGCCGAATATGTTGCAAACCTGCGATCGACGACGGAAGACCTCCTGACCGACGAGGAGATGCGTCGGATCTCGATTGTGGACCGGCAGTGCCGCCTGATCAAGGGCGTTGTGTTCCTGTGGAACTCTGCGCCCTCCTGGCGTTCGATCTGGGATGAGGAAAGTCGTGCTGATACGTGACAGCCGATGGTTTCTGGCTGTATTCTTCGTCCTTGCCATCTCGCACGCATCGGTCATCGCCCTCGTTTCCTGCCGCGCCTCTGAATACAGCGGCGACGGAGGCTGGTATTTTCAGATGTTTGTTCTCACCACGGTCTCTTTTGGCCTTGGTGTGAATTGGGTCGTTCGCCGGGTCAGGAACGTGTGGCGGCCGATCGTACTGGTTCTCTGTTACAGCGTTGTCGCGTACGCAAATCCCAACCACTTCGACGTGGATTTCCTTCTCCTGACGTCGCTTGTCTGTGAGACCGGACTGCTGCTGTCGGTCAAGGCGGGACGCGGCGTCATCGGCCTCGTCCTGTTTGCAGTGATAGCGGTCAAATGGTTTGCCATAAACGGTTTTCACTATCCGCCGGTCTGGAAAATTGTTTCGATCGCCCTTTTGATCGTCTACGTCATATTTCTTTATCTGATGTTTCGCTTTGTCCAGCTGATGCGCGAGGAGATGCTGCGCCAGGACGCCATGCAAACTCGTCTTGACGGGGCAGTGGCCCAACTGACCGACGCAAACCTTGGCTTCCAGCGCCATGCCGTGCGTGCCGAAGAGGCTTCCGCCTCGAACGAGCGACGCCGCATCTCGCGGGAAATTCACGACACGGTCGGATACACGATGACAAATATCATTATGATGATGGAAGAAGCGAATGCCCGCCTCGAGACTGACCTCGAACGGGTGCGCCAGCTTATTCGCACAACGCGACTTCAGGCCGAACGCGGGTGGGAGGAAGCGCGGTCCGCGCTCCGTGCACTGCGCGCTCTGCGGAGCGCGGAAATCAGTGGAGCTCTTGCGCTGACCAAACTGGTTAGGGCCTTCGAGCAGGCGACCGGTATCGCTGTTCAGGTTTCGTTCGGGAACGTGGTGTGGCCGATGAACGAAGAGGTGGAAACTGTCGTCTACCGTTTCATTCAGGAAGGCATGACCAATTCCTTCCGTCACGGCCGCGCGACTCGAATCGACATCTTCCTGTGGCACGCGAAGGACGAGCTTCGACTGACAATGTGGGACAACGGCGTGGGAGCCACGGAGTTCAAAGAGGGGATCGGCATGAACGGGTTGTTCGAACGAATTACCCCGCTTGGCGGAAAGCTGATCGCACGCGGCTTGCCGCAGGGTTTCGAACTTGCCATAGTTGTTCCTTACGAACGGCAGAGCACGGAGGTGTGATTGGTGAACACAACGCGGGTTATGCTCGTTGACGATCAGACGCTGTTCGCTGAGAGCCTCAAAGGGGTTCTCGACTCCCGATATCCGGAGCTCACTGTGGTTGGAATCGCGAACAATGGCAAGGCGGCGATCGAGGGCGTGCATAAATGGTCGCCGGAGGTCATTCTGATGGACGTGAGAATGCCGGTGATGGATGGCGTGGAAGCTACCGGTGAGATCCACGAGAAATTTCCCAGTATCAGAATAATCATGCTCACGACCTTTGACGACGACGAGTATGTTCAGGAAGCCGTTGCGCGGGGGGCCGTGGGATACGTGCTGAAGAACATTCCGATCCAGGACCTTGTGGATTCGATTCGCGTGGTGCGTGAAGGTGCGTTCCTCATGACTGAGTCGGTCGCGTCGCGACTCATGAGGCGATTCAGCGGACCGGTGGAGAGTGTGGTTCCCGCAGAAAAGTCGAGACCTGCATGGTTCGAAAGCCTGACACGGAGAGAGAAGGAGATCCTTTTTCTCATCGCGAGGGGCTGCGACAACAAAGAAATCGCCGACAAACTTTGTCTGGCGGAGCAAACCACGAGAAACCACGTGAGCGTAATCTACGCGAAACTTGGCGTTCATGATCGCGCCAACGCCGTGAAGGCCATAATCGAATCAAATCTTGATGTTCCCGGCGGATCCAATCGAACATAGTACGGGCGTACTAGGTCCCGACTAGTACAACAAAAGTACGTATGTAACCTGTACAACTCCAGGCAACTCCCCCTACAATTCCATGTAGGAAAAGGAGATTGCCATGCACACGGGCTCTGTGGACATGCGGATGCGCTCACATCGCACAAGGATGCCGTCGTGCGCCTGTCGCGCATCATTTTCGGCCGGCCCATACGGCCGCTGATCGAATATCGAATGCTGCACGCACGTTCATTGTCATCTTCCGGGTCTGATCTTCGGGATGCTCCAAGGTTACTCAATCAGAATGAAAAGCGTTCGGGAGGGAGAACCGCCGTCCCTGCGATGCTCGGCGCGCGGCTCCCGGGAGACAGTTCGGTTGTTCTCGGCGAATACCCGGTGCCGCAGCCGCGGCGGAATCAGGTCCTGATCCGGGTGAAGGCCTCGATGATTTGCGAGGGCGAAATCCTCGGCGCGTACCGTCAGCACCTCGATCAGGGCGATCACTCCTACGAAGGTGTTATCTGCGGTCACGAAATAAGTGGTGCGATCGAAAATGTCGGGCCTGATTCTCAACTGTTTTCCCCCGGGGATCGGGTCATTGTTGCGCGGGTTTCCGGCTGCGGCGAGTGCGCCGACTGCAGGCAGGGCAACTCGTTCAACTGCTCAGGAACGAGCCGTGCAGTCTACGGAAGTCAGCGCGACGGCGGGATGGCAGAGTTTCTCCTTGCAGAAGAACGGGACTGTGTGCGGCTACCGGAGAATCTTTGTCACGCCGACGGCGCCAACATCGCGTGCGCCTTCGGTACGGCCTGGGAGGCCTTGAAACGAATGGCAGTGGTCGTCGGTGAACGCCTGCTCGTTACCGGGGCCGGCCCGACGGGTCTCGCGGCAATGATGCTGGCGCGTTCTCTTGGCGTGTCGGAGATCATTGTGGTCGATCCGAGAGACGAGTGCCGTACATTGGCGGAAGATCTCGGTCTCGCCGACGCCACGCTCGACGAATATGAGCCCTCGGCTGCCCAGATCATCCGAATTACCGAAGGAAAAGGATGCGAAGTCGCGATTGACTGCTCGGGTGACCCGTTGGGCAGGGTGCTTTCCATCCGTGGGGCCGCCAGGTGGGGTCGAGTCGCTTTCGTCGGAGAAGGCAACAGCGTCCTGTTCGAGCCGACGAGG
>DATKUF010000213.1:0-4551 GCA_035530755.1 Spirochaetia bacterium
GGCTCAGTGACTTCCGGCCGAAAGATCCCGGAGCCTCCGAGCTCGAACCACCCGAGCACCGGATGCTTGATGTGCACCTCTACTGAAGGCTCGGTGAACGGAAAGTAGCCGGGCACGTATTTCACCTCTGTCGCCCCGGCCAGTTCCTCAGCGAACATTTTGAGGAGTCCGAGCAACGTACGAAGATTCACGTCTTCTCCCAGTACTATTCCTTCGGTCTGGTAGAAGTCCGAAAGATGAGTCGCATCGACTTTATCGTACCGGAAACATCGCACGATTCCGAAGTAGCGACCGGGCACGTTGGCGTGAGGAAGCGTCTTTGCAGAAAGCACGGTACCCTGGCTGCGAAGTATCTGACGCCGCGTAAAATCACGGTCGAACGCATAGTTCCACCCGGTGCTGCCGGTCTTCCATCCGTTCTCGTGAGTCTGGGCGACCTGACTCAGGTAGGGCTCCTCGATCGCCTTTGCGTGATCGGGATTCTTGATATAATAAACGTCGTGAATGTCGCGCGCCGAGTGAAACTGCGGCATGAAAAGTGCATCGCTGTTCCAGAATTCGGTTTCGACCAGCGGTCCATCGAACTCTTCGAATCCGAGAGAGGTAAGCTTGTCCTTCACCTGATCGAGATATTCGCTGTACGCATTCCGACGACCCGGAATGAGTCGTCCGGGTGGAAACTGTATGTTATAGGCGCGAAACGCGCTGTTCTTCCATGAACCGTCTTTGAGCATCTCCGGAGTCAACGATCCGATCTCATCGCCGGTCATCCCGGCGCGCACGAGCGCCTCTTTCAACCGCTTCCCATCATCGGTCAACCGATAGGTGACATCTTCGCGTTCGGCGATCCGAAATGCACTGTTCGTCGCACCACGCTTCTTGCTGATTCCTGCCATCGCAGACCTTTCGCTTTCGCTCAGATCCCGGTCGTCGATTGTGTCGGAGTCGACCGTTCGATCGAGCAGACCGCGAACAAGCTCGATCGCTGCGGATTTCGGCGTTGCGCCGGAGGTCACACGTTTTTCGCCGTCCATGGCAAGCAGTCCCTCGCGGGACAGCGCACCGTAGGCTGATCCCACGTCCTTATTGTCCAGCCCGAGCGCGATGGCGATCTCCGGCAGCCGGGCGGGACCCTTCTGCTGCACGTGAGCGACAATCCGCTCCTCCGGCGTCCCGCCGGTTCGATAGGTGCGGCCCAGTTCGGTGAGCTCATAGACCACACGCTGTTCGCGCGAATGCTCGGCGACGCATTCCTTGGCCGAGAGCCAGCTCAGAGCCTGATTGCACTGCCCGAGATTGAATCCAAGGGATTCGATCATCTCCTGTGCGCTGATGGGATCTCCCGGTGAATAGTGGCGAAGGACCCGCACCTCGAGCGGGTGCAGTGTCTTCAGAATTGTCTCAACGTTCATGTCTGCTTACTCCTGGTTCTGGAGCGCGAGCCCCATCGCGTAGGCCTTTCAATGCTGGTCGGGTTCCTGACGAATGGTATCCAGCCGGGCGGCGAGCGCGCGAAGAAAAAACCCCACGTCACTGACAACGCCCACGGCCTGACTCGATCCCCGATCCGCGAGTTTCGTAACTACAGCCGGATTGATGTCGACACAGACGGTCTTGACCCACGAAGGCAGCATATTGCCGGTGCCGATGGAGTGTAACATGGAAGAAAGCATGATGACCATGCCGGCTCCCGAAACGATCCGGGCGTACTGTGTTTGAGCCTCGATCATGTCGTTCACGGTTTCCGGCAATGGACCGTCATCACGAATTGAGCCCGCCAGACAGTAGGGAACGCCGGCGGCCAGCGTCTCATACATGATGCCGCTGGTGAGCGCGCCGGCATCGATCGCCGCTTTTATGGATCCGTGGAATCTCACGCGATTGATGGCGCGCATGTGGTTCTTGTGTCCCTCGTGTGTCGGTCGGCCGGTCGTCAGTCCAACGCCGAGCGATGTACCGTAGAGGACCGACTCGATGTCGTGTACCGCGAGCGCGTTCCCTGCCAGCAATCCGTTTACATACCCGTTTCTGATGAGCCACTGGAACGCGACACTGCCGCCTGTATGGACCAGCACCGGGCCGGCAACGAAAACGACTTTCTTCTGCGAAAGGCGGCTCTCCTCGAGTTCATGCGCAACCTTGTCTACGATTACGTCGACGCTGCGCTCCGAAGAAACATCGTTCGTCATGAACCCGAAGAGATCTCCCTGCCGGTCCCGGAACGGTGGAAAGACCCGGACCGATTCAGCATTGCAGACAACCAGATCGCCTGCACGGACGTCCCGGACCTTCGTACAGACCGCCCCGTCCTTACCGAGCACGATTGCCGCATCCATCCGCTGCGCGGCAACCGGACTCCACTGCCCGTCGACGAAGACCTCGGTCCGGTGATTTGTCGTCGAATAGAAATCGTCAGGTACACAGCCGTCGCGCGGCGCCGGTTTGAGCGCAGCTTCCGGGGCGGTCTTCTCGTAACAGCCGGCCTGGACAAGCTTCTGCGTCAGAACTTCAATCTGCTCCTCGTCGGTTGCAATCAGATCGAGCTCCATGGTGGAGTACTCTTCGTTCATCCTGCCGATGTCGAACGACACAACTTTGTAATCGGCGCCTTCGCCGATGATGAGGTTGAAGATCGTCGTCATGATGCCTGAATCAATCAGGTGACCGCTGGCGGTAAATCTACGTGTCATAATCCTTTATTGGTATCTGAATTGCACCTAAATGTAAAGGTACCCGGGATGGTCGGAGTCAGGGAATCTCGGGGTAGATGACGATCTTCGATACGGTGTTATCGGTCACCATGAGCTCTTTGTTCATCTGGGCCGACGAGTTCATTCCTGCAGTGTAGACATAGGAATTCTTTTCGACGAAAGTCGGTTCACCGTACTTCGCAATCATTACAGACTTGAACATGCCGACGCGCAATCCGTCGCTCACGGCGTAGCGGGGATCCGAAATTGTGGTTGCAACGAGAAGCTCCTGTTCCTTGGCCGCGGAGTAATAGAAGAGGAACGTAAACCCGTCGTACTCCAGGGTGTAACGCGTGTCTTCGGTGTTCTTGTCGTAGGGACTCGTGACCGATTTCGTCGTCACCTGTTTGGGCTCGCCCCATTTCGCGATGACCTGTTTGCGCGTAGTGGTAATTACAAAATCATCCGGGTAGGTGAACGTGGCAATGACCGGGATCTGCTCGAGCGGCTTACCGTTGTATTCGCCGATCGAAGCGCCGGCGCCTGTGCTCGCCGGGCCTGAATCCTTGTGACCGCCGCAACTGACCGTGACAGCGAGCGCGATCATCACTACGGCCGCTCTCATGAATGTTTTACTCATTTCAGCACCTGCATTTCCCCGGCTCTGTTCAGAAAGGGATCTGTCGGTATCATACTCCCGATACTCGGGGACGGGAATCCCCGAGCAGCATGACGAGGTGAGTCGATTATGGGCATAATCGGGCAGAGGTTCAGGGCGCCGCGTCGCAATCGTCTCATGTTACCTGAAGTAGAACCGTGTCAATTGCGAACAAGGTTCGTGACAAGCGCGACGAAGCAGAGGTCACTCGAGAGGAGAAACCGCGAAAATCCATATACTCAAATGCTCAAGGCGACGAGAAAGGCCGGCCACCTCGTAGGCTGGCCGGCCAGGGTCGATGCGTTGCGGTAACGGGAAGATCCGTCGGTGCACCGGCCCATATTGCCACGTGCGGAACATGGCCACCGCACCCGTCTTTTGTTGCACTTTACGCCTCAAACTTAAGAACAACATGAGAAAATCGTTACAGTCGTGCAACCGTGGCTGTCACGCTTCTGGTGTCAGCTTGGGAGATTTGCAGAGTCATTCCTCGGGCACCGCTGTCTTTTCGCGCTCGAAAAACCGATAGAGATTCGGAATGACGATCAGCGAGAAGAACATCGAGCCGATGAGGCCGAATATCACCGCAACCGCGAATGGCTGAAGCATTTCGCCGCCGCCGCCGAGCCGAAGCGCGAGGGGAAGGAAGCCTCCGATGGCCGTCACCGAGGTGATCACCACCGGGCGGATTCTTACGACTCCCGCGTGCACAATGCTTTCGGTGACGCCCGCACCTGTGCGGCGATAACGCTGCGCGAAATCCATGATGAGTATTCCGTTGCGCACCACCAGTCCGAGCGATGTGATGAGCCCCAGGAATGCCGGGACGTTGAACGTCGTCTGTGTCACGGCGAGGCCAAAAACAACGAAGGAAAGGGAAAAGACCGTGCCGATGAAGACGACAAGCGAAACGCGGAGATCCTGAAACTCGAACAGGAGCAGCGCGAAAATGAGAACGCCGGCCAGTATCAGGACGAAGAGCAGCTCCTGGAACGACTGGATCTGGTTCGCCCAGTCTCCTCCTAATTCCACGGTAACTCCCGCAGGAAGGGTAACGTTGTTGAGCGCGCCCTGTATCGCTTTCGCGTTTGCGCGAAGGTTTCCGGTCTTTGTTTTGATGTTCAACGACAGAACGGCGGTCCCGTTCTCGTGATAGACGGCCCCGGGAGCCGATTGAACCTTCACGCTTCCGATTGTGGAAAG
>DATKUF010000214.1:0-2372 GCA_035530755.1 Spirochaetia bacterium
GGTGCTTCGCCAGCTCAACGGCATTATTGCGGGAACCGTCAGGATGCACTGGCTGAAGTTCCTTCTGTTTAATGCGATCGGCGCCGGTCTCTGGGTCGGCACGTGGAGTACGCTTTTCTACCTCCTCGGCAGACAGGCGGAGAAACTCGACGCAGCCTTCAGAAAGCTTCAGTTTGTGCTTCTGGGAGTCGCGGGGCTCGCAGTCCTCGTTGGGATTATCGTGAAGGCCGCGCGCAGGAAACGCCAGCCGGTGGAGAGCTAAAGCCCGACCCGAGGACGGGAGTCATAAAATGCTCCCGGGGTACCCGCGGAACCGGGAGTCGCCGCGCCCGGTAATGGTCGGCGACTCTCGCTATGTCTTCAACTTATAGGTGTTGACTATGGTTTCCCACAACTTCGGCAGCGCCGGATCTGTTGGGCCACCTATGCCGGTTTCGTTCAGAAAGTCGGCACGCTCACGAGCGAACCAGGCAACGAGACGCCGTGCCGCTTCTTTCCCGTTCGGCGAAGCGTGACAGATTTTTGTGATAGCGCGCAGCTCGTTGATGTTGAAGAACACACGCTTTCCACGGATCGATATGTTGAAAAAGCTATCGTCCACGCGTTCCACGCTCGCGGCGTCCGGGGCAGTCGTCTCGGCCGGGGCCCCCTGAAGCTGCGCCAGCGCACTCATCGTCTTGCGCCGGACCTCTTCGAACTCACCGGCCGTAACGATAATCTCCGCCTGCTGTCGTATGAACTTCAGCCCGTTTTCGTCCATCTTTCCCAGAAGCACACCGATCTGTTTCACTATCGCCGGCTTGGCGTCGGGAGCCGTTTTCTTTGGCGGGCTCGTCGACTTGCTTTTCGTATCAGCAGGCTTACAACCCTTCTTCGATGCCGTCGACACGGTCTTTCCGCGCTTCGCGGTCTGAGTTACCTTTTTCCCTTTATCGGAACTTTGTTTCTTCGCCATGCTTCGCCTCCGAATCCCCATACTAATGGTGTACTCACGCCGGTCCGAAAGGCAAGAGCTTCGCAGGTCACCTGCCGCATTACAAAATTGTAATGCCGCGGCAACCCTCTGGTAATGTCCGGTCCCTACCTTGGACTCAGTGATAGGAAATACAGTTTCAGGAGGAAGAAGACGATGAAAAATTACTTTGAGTCCTCGAAAATGGTAATCATCAATTTCGCATTGGTGATTGTCGCTCTCGTCGGACTTCCCGTGGTATACGTGCTGGCGAGCGGACATCAGCCACCGACCGCAAGTTCGAATACTCAGCTTGTGTCGGGCACTTCAGCGGGCGGATCGCAGGTCCTCGCGAGCGAAAGCTCGACACCTGCGCCCGGCGGAAGCCTGCCGTCATCGTTCCGGCAGATTGCAGCAAAGGTCCTTCCCGTCGTCGTGGAAGTAGAGGTCGTCGATATCGTGAAACAGCAACCGACGGTCTCGCCGTTTCAGTTCTTTTTCGGCAACCCGCAGCAGCAGGCGCCCCAGACGCAAAAACAGTACGGGCTCGGTTCCGGCGTTATCGTGCGAAAAGACGGCAACACGGTCTACGTGCTCACCAACAATCACGTCGCAGGAAAAGCGTCAAAGATTACCGTAAAGCTCTATGATGGGCGTCAGTTCAACGCGACACTGGTGGGCGCGGATGAGAACAAGGACCTCGCGCTGATCAAGTTCAACACGACCGAGAATGTTCCGGTCGCACAACTTGGCAACTCCTCGTCCCTGCGTCCCGGCGATTGGGTCCTCGCGGTCGGAAATCCTCTGGGCTTCCAATCCACCGTTACGGCGGGCATAGTCAGCGCGGTGGGACGTGAACCCGCGGGTGGATCCAATATTGCGACGCTCACCGACTATATTCAGACCGACGCGGCGATCAACCGCGGCAACTCGGGCGGGGCCCTGGTGAATACCGATGGACAGGTTGTTGGAATCAACACCTGGATTGCTTCTCCCTCGGGCGGCAGCATCGGAATAGGATTTGCGATTCCCATCAACAATGCCCGGCAGGCAATCAGTGACTTCATCTCCAAAGGGCACATCGTTTACGGATGGTTCGGCATAAACATCTCCCAGGCAACTCCGGATGTGCAAAAAGCGCTGAATACCGGCGACGCAACCGGTGGATTCGTGAACGACGTCTTTCAGGGATCGCCGGCCGCAAAGGCAGGAATAGAGCCCGGCGACTTCATTACCAAAGTGAATGGCACCGACATCCAGGACGCTTCCCACCTCCTGTACGCGGTGAGCAATCTCTCCCCCAATCAGCGTGCAACCGTCGAGATTATTCGGCAGGGGAAGACAAAGGATCTCACCGTCGACGTGGGCGTTCGCCAGCAGAATCAGACCATTTCGCAGGAAAGCAAGAAGCTCTGGCCCG
>DATKUF010000215.1:0-3315 GCA_035530755.1 Spirochaetia bacterium
CGTCAGTCCGCTGCAACGGTACTCGGCGCAGATAGCCGCTGAATTCTTCGACAAACTGTTCATGCCCATACTTCCCTCCATGGGATACAGTATGGACGCTCAGGACACGACGCCGAAAGATGCGGTGAAATTGACGCTTACACACCGTCGGGCGCACGGGATGGTAGCGTGATGCACGGTGGAAAACCGCGTGTAGTGGATGTATGATGGAGGCGGGAGTCGATGGCAATGAGTACGCGAGAGCGAGTAGATACCCTCGAGAATGCCCTGAAGGAGCTTGCCTACGCGGGCAGGCGTACCGAGATGACTGTGGACAAAGCTGTGGAATCGGTGGCCCGGCTGAGCGAAGAGATGCGCGAGTTCAAGGTCGAAATGAGCGCATTCAAGGACGAGATGGGTGCATTCAAGGACGAGATGGGGGAGTTCAAGGACGAGATGGGTACATTTAAGGATGAAATGGGTGCATTCAAGGACGACATGAGGGCCTCCGAAGCACGTTCCGCCGCCGAGTTGCAGGCCTACCGGGAAGAAGGCCGGCAGCTGCGCCGGGAGATGTTCCACCAGTGGGGCGCTCTTGCGAACAAGATGGGAAGCTTTGTCGAAGACATGGTGCTCCCCAATTTTCCCCGCGTTCTCGAACGTTATTTCGGTATCGTCGAGGTGGATGACCTTCTGGTCAGGCGGCGAAAGCCGCACCCGGCAGACCGGTCGCGGAGAAAGGAGTTCGACCTCATTGCCTGGACTGCAGATACCGTTTTCGTGAACGAGACAAAGTCGGCTCCGACGATTCAATCATTCACCGAGTTCGTGAACGACAACGAGTCAGTCTACGAATTCTTTCCCGAGCTTACCGGTCGGAAGCTGGTGAAGATCGGGAGCGCGCTCTCTATTCCGCCCGATGTAATCGCCTTTCTGACACGCGGCGGCTGTTACGCAATGATGCTCGGAGACGACACTATGGACCTCGTCAACTTTGATGCGGTGCGACGATAAAAACATGAAGCGGTACCTCAAAGTTCCATGTATACCCAGGTGGGAGAGTGACGTGAGCATACTGGAACAGGAAATGACACTCATCGGATCTTTGGGACGAGTGAAGTGCGTCGCGATGTTTGATTCCGGCGCGAGCTACTCGATCGTGCGCCGGGACATAGCGGAACAAATCGCGCGGCTCGAATTCCGTTTCGCCGACAGCAAGGCGCGCTTCAGCGACGAGTTTGTGGTGTTCGACACCCTCACCGAGGCGGTCATTATTGGCGCAAAGACGATGCAGGCGTGGAGGATCACGCTCGACTTCAATCTTGAGAAGGTAATCTACCGAAAGAGCGCCGAAAGGCTGCGCGTGGTCTGACTGCGACCGATGCTAGAATCCCACCGATACATATACCTCCGCCAGAAGCGCGTTTGCGCTCTTTGTCGGATCATGCCCAACGTTCCAGACGTAGACGTAGTATCCGTCGACTCCGAAGGTGATCGGCGCGAAGGTCGCAAGCGACCCTCCGAGGTGCACGGTGAGCGTATTGATCGGGGAGTCACCGGGTGTCGTCATCGAGGCTTCGGCTGCACCGATTGCGTAATCGGTGGTGATGCTGTTCGTGCCGTGCTGGAGGAAGCTCCCCCCGAGAGTCACGGAGTAAGCTGCAGGAACCCGGTAGGTAAACTCCAGATCATATTCCCGGCTGTCCGGTCCGTCCCACCATCCTGTGGGCGTTGTGAGAAACTCGCGGTTGCCGGTGACGTTGCTCACGATCCGCTCACGCATGTAGTAGGAGAGCCATGGTTCGGGTATGTCGGCCGCGGCTTTTGTGGGGTCTCCTGCGATGTAGATCCAGGGGCCGACGTTGGTGAACTGCGCCTTGGTTGTAAGATAGCCTGCCGCTACAGGGTATTCGGCTTTGGCGCCCAGAAGCCAGGCTATTCCGTTCGGGACCGATTGTGCGTTGTACAGAGCGTCCTTGAGTCCGGTCTGGATCTGGTCCATCGCGAACTGGCTGTAGACCTTCAACCCCCGAAGCGGAGTCACCGTGACTTCGGCGGAAAAGAGCGATTTCGCCTGCTCCCAGATGAACCAGTTGTGAAAGATATCCAGCGGGTTGTAGTTCGCCATCGCGACACTCCCGGCCATCATGAGCGCCTCGTTCACGGCGAGGTTGACTCGGTTCCAGAGACGGAACTCGAGCCGGTGCGCCATCATCGTCTTGGTGATGACCTGGTCCTGCGATCCGCCGCCGGTCGTCGCTACTTCTACTGTCTGGTAGCTCTGTCCGGGGTAGTAGGGGGGCAGGCTGATGACGAGACTCGTGAATTTGAACGAGCTCCAGTAGGTGGTCAGCCGCAGGAAGTCGTAGTAGCCGGAATTGTCCGACAGCATGAGGTTGCCGAAGCCGCTGTTTCCCCAGTCGAGCTTGTCGCGCCCGAAATCGAGATTCCAGTGGCTTCCCCCAGTCGACATGAATGCTCTCACCGGGAACATGTAATCAAGCTGGGCGAGGCCGAAGGGAATGTTCGTGTAGTTCGACTCGTTTGCCGAAGTGACGATGCCGGGATTCTGCAGGAACGGATCGGTCTCGATGGGCAGCTCCACGTCTGCGAAGAAGTTATTGAAAAGCCATATCTGGAACGGAATGTTGATGAGGGGTGTTCTCTCCTGCCAGTTCCGATTTGTCGCGCCGTCACGAACTGCGTGCGGATCGGTAGCAAGATAGCCTGCGACGGTGATTGTCGGGCTCACGTTGAGCTGGAGCCCTCCTGCTTCTTTGTAGATCGTTTTGTGATTGATTGCGCCTTCGACCACTTTGTAGGCCGCCTGTCCGGCCGTCGAGAGCTGCCCGCGGTCGATCCGTTCGAGCGCCTTTGCCATTTCGTCCGCAGAGTAGGGCCGAGCCGCCGAGGGTTCGACGAGCCCCGCTTCCAGGTAGAGTGAGTCGAGCGCCTGGTAGGCAGGGCTGTCCACCGAAATGATCTGTTGGCGATTCCCGTCGCCGTTATTCTGACCCCAGAGTGCTGCCGGAGCCACTAAGAGCGGCAAAGCCGCAAGTAACGCCGCTGCCGCAACCTTTGCTGTCAACCTCATCATCCGTCCCTCCTCTTGCCCCCGATCATTCGCAATTATAAGAGGGAAACGCCGGTTTCTCAACGAAAAAAGGGCCTCCGGGCATCACCTGCCTGTGAGGCCCTTTTTTTGCGCCCGCCGCCGCATGATGGTCACGTCTTCCAACGCGATCCGAATGCAGGTAAGATAGTCTTATCATCCACATCAATCGGCGGTAGGTCTGCGGCAACGGGCGCGATCCTTGTGCCGGCCGGGCTCCGCCC
>DATKUF010000216.1:0-4121 GCA_035530755.1 Spirochaetia bacterium
GCTCCTGCTCAACGATGCGCAGCACTTCCGCCTGACTTGCCGCGTCCTTCGCAAGAAGCTGCGCGGTGCCGTCACCCTGCGAACCGACCCCTTTTCCGCCGAGAAGCAGGGGCTTGAGTGTCGCGCTCGAAAGAAGCGCATGAAGCGCGGGGGCGGTGAGCTGATCCGGACAGGAAGGGATCAACGCCTCGTCGAACGCGTGCTGCGCGCGGGTCATGAGCCCGCCGAGCGCGATGGAATCCGCCCCTTCGAGCGCGTCGACCGCCTTGCTCACGAGCTCACGGTTGGTGCCGCCCAGATACCGCTGCACAGCTTCCTCTTTCGCGTTCTCCGCAAACGGGAAAGCGTGATTCAGGTCGGCAAGGATCTTTATCGTATCCTTGTGTGCATGAAGGTCGACGATGACATAGTGGAGGTCCCGCGGTACGCGAAGCTCGTGTACATCGATCGCATCACCGTCGAAGGTCATGAGCACCGGGCGGCTTCCGTAGGCGCAGCCCTGATCCATGCGGCCGCAGCGTGAGGGAGTTGTAATCTCCCCTCGGTAAGCCATGTCCATCTCTCCGCGGACCGTCATCTTCAGATCGTAGAGACGGTTGAATGCGCGGGTCACGAGTACACAGACAGCCGCGCTCGAGCTCAACCCCTTCTTGAGAGGAAGGTCGGTTTTGTAGTTGTCAATTTCGATTCCTCCCACGTGGTAGTGAGTCATCACCTGGTAGGCGACACCAGCGATATAACTCCAGAACCCGCCCGCCTCCGCTATCTTCACAAGCTCCCGCGGATCAAGCGGCAATTCGGTCTCTTCGGTCTTGCCCGCCGCGTCAGTCCGCCGAAACAGGATCGACCCTTCGCGTCTGCGCGCCCGGGCGGAGAGCCCCTGGTTGGTGCCGCAGATGATGGTGTATCCCTTCTCGATTCTGCTGTTGAGCCGGCGGTAGGAGGCGGCCCAGTCGGAGTGCTCACCAAAGAGGCAGATGCGGCCGGGGACGAAGAGATCGATTTCGTGACTTTCGGCTGTATTCATCGGTGTATCGACGGGCCGCTGTCTACGCCGATTTCTTCCTGCGGCGCTCGAAGAATTTCTCGATCACTATCCCAATAATCAACGCAACTATCGGAATCTCGAGAGCCCATATTGGTACTCCACCCATCGTTCTTTTTCTCCTATTTATGTGCCGCGCGTCAGCGATCGAAGGACAACCTAATGTCGACGTAGAGCCGTTCAAGTTCGAATAACCTCAACGTGCGTAGCCATTGTGCTTGCAACAGGGATAAGATTCTCGATCCGCTGGTCGAAAGTCACCAGAAGACCATTGTGACGAGCGGCGAGGGCCAGTAAATAAGCGTCCGTGACCTGCCGGTGTCCCACAATAAGGAGCCCGAAGCCCTGGGGCTCCATGGTAAGAGCCACTTCGGAAGTCCAGAACTGGTGGTCCCCCACAGCAACGAGTTGCGCCAGAAGCGCAATAGCGTCGGAAGGTTTGACGGCCTCGTCAACGATGGCGGGATTCGAAGAAACACGAACGAATCCCATTTCCGTGATTGCGCACGATGCCCACCCGGCCCCCGAGTGGGCGGTGAACCAGGTGGCTGCAGCTGCATGATGAACGTGATTCGGCCATGCGAGCGCAACCAGGAAGTTCACGTCGAGGAGCGCTGTCATTGCGGCTCATCTTCGATAGCGCGCACATCGTCATCGGTGAACGGCCGGGCTTGTTCCGACACTTCGAAAGTGGGGATGCCCTCCGTGACCCGTATCCCGCGTGCGGATCGCAGGCCCAACCGGGCCAACTCCGATACCGCGGCACCGAGCGTAACGCCCCTCTCACGTGCAAGGCTCTGGGCCGCTTTAAGGACATCATCGTCGATGGCCAGGGTTGTTCTCATATTCGAGAACAATACTGTCTTGATGAAGTGATGTCAAGATGCGGTGATGTTAGCCCCGCCCCGCATAATTCTTCTCGATCCACTTCCGGTACTCGCCGGTGCGGACACTCTGCACCCACTCAGCATGGTTCGCATACCAGTCGACGCTTTCCGCAATCCCCTGTTCGAAGGTTCGTGACGGCGTCCATCCGAGCTCACGCTCGATCAGACTGCAGTCGATGGCATAGCGAAAATCGTGACCGGGCCGGTCCGGGACATACTGGATGAGCTTCTCGAGCTCGCCTGCTCCGCCTGCACCCGGCAGACCGCCCCGGGAGGCAACGCTCGCGCAGAGCATCTTCACGATGTCGATGTTCCGCCACTCGTTCCTGCCGCCGACGTTGTAGGTGCCGCCGTTTGCGCCGGCCTGCAAAATGCGCCAGATCGCCTCGGCGTGATCCTCGACGTGCAGCCAGTCGCGCACGTTCGTCCCCTGTCCGTAAACCGGAAGCGGCTTTCGTTCGAACAGGTTCAGGATCATGAGCGGGATGAGCTTCTCCGGGAACTGGTAGGGTCCATAGTTGTTCGAGCAGTTGGACACCGTGACCGGAAGTCCGTAGGTGTCGTGAAAGGCTCGGACGAAGTGATCAGATGATGCTTTCGATGCCGAGTAGGGTGAGTGTGGATCGTATGCTGTCGCCTCGGTGAACTTCCCTTCCTCAGCGAGCGATCCAAAGACCTCGTCGGTGCTCACATGATGGAAGTGCACGCCGCTTCTGTCACGCCACGCTTCGCGCGCTACCGAAAGCAGCGTGAAGGTACCGACGACGTTCGTGCGCACGAACTCGCTGCCGTCGGCGATGGAGCGGTCCACGTGGCTTTCGGCGGCGAGATGCACAACCGTGTCGATCTCATAGCGCCCGAAAGTGTCGGCCGCCGCTGTCGCGTCGCAGATGTCGCCCTTCACAAAGAAGTACCGTGATCCTTCATGCTGCCGGGCTATGTCGGCGATGTTCAGCGGGTTTCCGGCGTAGGTCAGCTTGTCGAAGTTGACCACCCGTCCGTCGAAATCGGTCTTCTCGAACAGATACCTGATGAAGTTCGAGCCGATGAACCCGGCGCCGCCTGAGACCAGGATATTTTTCAACGTGCGGCCGTTAGTTCCTGTCAAGCTCGTCTCTGAACTTCAAGAAATCGCCCAGCCGCCGGGCGACCAGATCGAAGAGGATCTTCGGATCAATCTGCTCGTACTCGTGGACAATGAGGTTCCTGAACCTGACGATTGACCTGTACGGCTCCGCGGAATCGAGGACGCCGAGGGTCACAAGCTTTTCCACCGCATCAGCCGCACTCCCCACAGGGCCGGCGTGTTCGATCGCGATTATCCGCTCGGCGATGTCGATGATGATTTCAGCGGCTACCTGTACTGCCCGCTCGCTCGCCGCCCGCATTGCCCAGTTCTTTTCGAACAGGTCATAGGTGACCTCTTTCGTATAATTCCGGAGTTTCTGAACCTGGTCATCGAGAAGGGCAAGTTTCCTTTCAATGATCCCGTTGTACTTCACGCTCGTGCTTCCAGCCGGTAACGCCGCTGTTTCTCGTAGTCGAACATCTGATGTTCGTATTCACGGGACGCGCGGGAATAAAAGGTGAGCCACGCCTCGCGGTCGCGGGTAAAGAGCAGGCGTCCTTTCAATGCCTCGAACCGGTAGACCGCTTCGGCGTTGTTCAGGATCCCCATATCGCAGCGAACATCGCCCACAACGGCGGTGCAGATATCCTGGACCGTCGAGTAGAGCTCGAACGACGAATCCCCTGACAGGCACACGGCAAGGTCCAGATCGCTGTGCGGCGGCACCCGATTTTGCCCGGCGGCGGAGCCCAGAAGGTACGCGAACATGATCTCGGGCAATTCTTCTTCAAACCGGCGCGCAAGCGCATCCGGATCGAAATCAATGGGATTTGGATTCCTGTCAAGGTATCGTTTCGAAAGGCTCATAGCCTATGCGCCCGCGCGGTGCGCCTGGTAGTGCTCGCGCGCCTGAGTATAGATCTGAGCAAGCCTGCGCCATTCGGAAAAGAGCACGTTCAGCGCCTCAGTAGTCTGTTCGACGCTCTCCGGGTAATCGTGCGCAAGATTGTTGCGCAGGTTCCGAAAGAATTGCCATTCTGATTCCGACGGAATGATGCTGAGCTGCTCGAGCCGTGCAAGAACGTCGAGGAATGGCGTCGGAAGCTCGGTGGACTCGATG
>DATKUF010000217.1:0-7261 GCA_035530755.1 Spirochaetia bacterium
TCTTGCGGGAGCGACAGAGCTCCTCGACGAGAGCGAAGCCTTCGGTGACGTTGAAACCGTGCGCAATCGCCTCGGTGCAGGCGGTCTGGATGACCGGACCGTCTGCGGTCGGGTCCGAGAAAGGAAACTGTATCTCGAGGAAACTGACGCCGGCGTCGAGCAACGCCTTGCCGATCTCAACTGAGGTGTGGTAGTCGGGGTAGCCGGCCACCATATGTGCCATGACGCGTGCGCTCACAGGTCTTCCGCCTCCCGTACGAGGAATCGTTTCCAAGCGTGGCTTTCGTCGCTTCCCGCAAGCGCCCGCGCTATTATGAAAAGGTCCTTGTCTCCGCGGCCCGACATGTTCACGACGATAGCTCTGTCCGGCGAAAGCTGCGGGGCGAGCTTCAGGGCGGCCGCGCCCGCGTGCGCCGACTCGAGCGCAAATACCACGCCCTCCTCTCTGGCGAAGGTCTTGAGCGCGTCGATCGCTTCGCTGTCGGTCGCGCGAGTGAACTCGATCCGGCCGGATTCGCCTAGATGAGCGAGTTGAGGACCGATTCCGGGGTAATCGAGTCCGGCCGAAATGGAGTGAGTTTCCTCTACCTGCCCGTCGCGGTCGAGAAGGAAGAGGCTCTTGTATCCCTGAACGATCCCGGCTCTGCCGAGACCGTTCATACGCGAGGCGTGTTCGCCCGCACCCGTCCCGCGTCCTCCCGCCTCGACGCCGATAAGCCGCGGTTCGGCCCTATCGATGAAGGGCGAGAAGAACCCGATGGCGTTGGAGCCTCCCCCGACGCACGCGATCATCGCCGCGACGTCGAGGTTCCTCACCGCCATCTGCGCCTCCACTTCGCGGCCGATCACCGACTGGAACTCGCGCACCATATCGGGAAAGGGGGACGGTCCCAGCGCCGAGCCGAGCAGGTAGTGCGTGTCTGCGAAGCTGCCCGACCAGTCTCGCAGCGCCTCGTTCACGGCGTCCTTTAGAGTCCGTGAACCGCTCTTAACCGGCATCACTTCCGCGCCAAAGAGCTCCATCCAGAACACATTCGGCCGTTGGCGCTTGATATCGACTTCACCCATGTAGACCCGACAGGGAAGTCCGAGCTTCGCGCAGACCGCTGCGGTTGCCACACCGTGCTGCCCTGCGCCGGTTTCCGCGATTATGCGCCTCTTTCCCATTCGTTTCGCGAGCAGCGCCTGTCCGAGTGCGTTGTTTATTTTGTGGGCACCGGTATTTGCCAACCCCTCGAGTTTCACGTAGATCTGTGCGCCGCCGAGCCGTCTGGAGAGATTGGCCGCGTAAAGAAAGGGGGTCGGGCGCCCGACGTACTCCTCGAGAAGCCGCGCGTATTCGCTTCTGAAATCTTCGTCCGAGATCGCGCGCAGAAACTGCTCTTCGAGCTGGTCGAGCGCGGACCGCAGTACTTCGGCGACATACCGGCCGCCAAACTCGCCGAAAAATCCAGTCAGGCCGGGTTCCATTTTGTCGTTCCGATTCACGTTGACTCCCCCATCCCCCCGGCCGTGATACTCACTTCCCGGAAGAACCGTCGCAGAAGCGCGTGGTCCTTCCTCCCCGGAACGGATTCGAGCCTGCTGGAGGCATCAATCAACTCCGGTTCGTAATCCTCGACCACTTGCGCGACATTGTCGGCGCCGATTCCGCCGGCGATCCACAGCGGGCCCTGTTTCCGTGCCGCGAGTGCGATCTCGGGCGCGATCTGTTTTCCCGTTCCGCCGTAGGCTTTTCCCGAATAGGCGTCCACAAGGACGCGCAGCGTCCCGTACTCCGATACTTGATCGAGTTCCCCGGGGGCGGTCGGACGCAGCGCCTTGTAGCGCGGAAAGCCAAGCGCCCGCACTGCGTCAGGCGTCTCATCACCGTGGAGCTGCACCGCGTCGATCAAGCCCTCCGACAGGAGTGAGGTGACGTTTGTGTCCATGTCGTCCGCCCGCACGTTAAGGACCACCACAGCAACGCGTTGTGCCCTCGTGGGGGGCAGCCTGCGCAACAGCGCCGGGTCTACGCGCCGCGGCGACTCCGCGAATATGAAACCGAGGAGATCTGCACCGAGGCTATCGGCGAATCCGACGTCCTCGGCATTCGTGAGACCGCAGATTTTCACCAGAGGACGCGTGAGCCGGGTTCTCGCCGCGTGCGCGGAACGCCCGAAAAGCCGCGCCCAGAACCGGCCATCGGCTCCCGGATCACGAATCCCGGCAACGATGTCCGGAATTCGCGCGGGCGCGCGCATGACCGCTTCGCCGACGAGCACGCCCGAGTAGCCGGCATTCACCGCGAGCGCGGAGTCTTCCCGCGCGTAAATTCCTGATTCGAATACGGTGCGGCATGGCCAGTCGATCAGGGGGCGCAGCCGCACCGGAAGCAGTCGGTCGACATGAAAAGTGGCGAGATCCCGGCTGTTGACGCCGACAAGCTCCGGACGACAATCCCTCACCTTGTCGATCTCCTGGACGGTGTGCACTTCCACGAGCGCCGCCATCCCAAGTTCCGTCGCCCTCCGATGCATCGTCGCAAGAAGTCCGGGGTCCAGAAGCGCTGCGATCAGAAGAACCGCATCGGCACCTGCACGGTGGGAAAGTTCGATATCCTCTTCACTGAGCAGAAAGTCCTTTCGCAGCAATGCCGCCTGCGGAAATGCCTTCTTCACCGCCAGGAGGTCGGCGAGCGAGCCGCCGAAATGATCCGCCTCGGTAAGGACCGATATCGACCGAATACCTGCTGCAACGTATCGCGCGGCCTGAGCAACCGGATCCAGGTCGCGCACAATCTCACCGCGGGACGGCGAGCGACGTTTAATTTCGCAGATAACGAAGGGGTCCCGGCCGAAGGGCACAAGCGGAGAGGCCCGGAGTTCGGGAAGCGGCACGCCTAACGTCGCTCCCTCACGGAGTATCCTCTGTCGCCGCGTCTCGGCGATTTCGTTCAGAACGTTCATTGCTTCCTATACCGCCTCGTCAATCGCGAGCTCGTGGCTCACCCGTATCGTCTCTTCCATCTTGGCAAGGACTCTGCCGTCTGCGAATGCGGAACGAACCAGGGCAAGTCCGGCCGAGATGTCCGTTGCGATGCCGTAGACCGTGAGGGCCGCCGCAGCGTTCAGCTGCACCGAGTCGCGAACAGCGGTGCGACCGCCACCGTGCGCAATTTCCCACGCAGCCTCGGCGTTGTCGCCCGCGTCACCGCCTTCGAGGTCCTTCAGCGTGTATCCTTTTATGCCGTAGCTGCCCGGATCGAGTGTGGTTACATCAAGCTCCCTGTCGCCATCGAGGGTCACGATCTTCGTCGGTGCGGAAATGGACACCTCATCGATCCCGTCGAGGCCGTGGACAACCATCGCCCTCTCGATCCCCAACAGATGAGCCGCGCGCGCAACGGGTTCGCAGAGCGCCTCGTCGTAGACACCTATGAGCTGATAATGCGCGCCGGCGGGGTTCGCCAGCGGTCCGAGCAGGTTCATGATCGTCTTGATGCCGAGCTCACGACGCGGAACCGCCGTATGCTTCATGGCCCCATGGTAGAGTGGCGCGAAAAGAAACGCGAAATTGGTTCTTTCGAGCAGTTCCTCGGTTTTGCGCGGTGGCAGCTCGACGTTAATGCCGAGGGCCCGGTAAAAATCAGCACTGCCACTCCGGGAGCTTACCGCGCGGTTTCCGTGCTTCGCTACCCGCGCACCGCAGGCCGCCGCTACCAGCGCCGCCATGGAGGAAATATTGAAGGAGCCTACTCCGTCGCCACCTGTACCACAGGTGTCGAGCGCCGGGACGCTGCTCCTGATTGCTACCCGCTTCTGCTGCAGAACGCGTGCGCATCCGGCGATCTCCTGCGGCTTGATCCCCTTCGCATTGAGCGCGACCAGAAAAGAGGCAATCTGGAGCGCGGAAAGGCTGCCTTCGGTAACCTCCTCCATGAAGTTCTCCGCCTCCTCCATCGTCATGTCGACGCGATCGATCAGACGCGAAAGCACCGCGCGCGCGACGAAGGGCTCACGACGATAGCGAAGAAAGTTGGAAAGCAACTTCTTTCCGCTTTCACTCGCGATCGACTCCGGATGGAACTGTACGCCCTCGATCGTCAGCCTCTTGTGGCGAACGCCCATGATATCGCCGTCCGCACTGCGGGCGGTTACCTCGAGGTCCGCCGGAAGGGAGGACTCATCGATCACGAGCGAGTGGTACCGTGTAAACCGGGCCGGGGATTCGACGGAGCGGAAGATACCATTCCCGTCGTGCGTTATTGCCTCCACCTTTCCGTGAACAATCCTCTTCGCCTGTGTGATCTCCGCGCCAAACGCGTAGCCGATCGCCTGGTGCCCGAGACAAACCCCCAGGATCGGCGTCGAAGCTCCGAATCTGCGAATTACGTCGACGGATATCCCTGCCTCCTCCGGCCGTCCCGGCCCGGGAGAAATGATGATGGCCCGCGGCGACATAGCGGCGATATCCTCGAGGCTGATAACATCATTGCGAACGGTCCGCACCTCCTCGGACAGCCCATGATCGACGAGGATCTCGCAGATGTACTGATAGAGGTTATAGGTAAAGCTGTCGTAGTTGTCGATGAGAAGTATCATCGCTTTCCTCCGGCGGCCTCTGCCGCGGTGTCAAACCCTTCGAGGTTGATTCCGGCGGCAAGCGCCAGCGCCCCGAGCTTCTCCTGCGTTTCCCGGTATTCCCGGTCGGGAACCGAATCGTAGACGATGCCGGCTCCGGCCTGCATGACAAGCAGATCGCCGCGCTTGAGCGCAGTACGAATCGCAATGCAGGTGTCGAGCCCTCCGCCCGGTTCGACGTAGCCGACAAGCCCGGCGTAAAAGCCGCGCCGTTCAGGCTCGAGCTCGTCTATCACGCTCATCGCCCGTATTTTCGGCGCGCCGCTCACGGTTCCCGCCGGAAAGGTCGCGCGGACGGCCTCCGCTCCGGCGAGACCAGCGTGGAGCTCGCCCTCCACCTGCGAAACCAGATGCATGACGTGCGAGTAGCGTTCCACGATCATCGACTGTGTCACCTTGATGCTTCCGGGCTTACAGACGCGTCCGAGATCGTTCCTTGCAAGGTCGACCAGCATCAGGTGTTCCGCCCGCTCTTTCTCGTCGTGCGTAAGCTCATATTCGAGCGCGCGGTCCTCTTCGCGGCTCTTTCCGCGCGGACGCGTTCCGGCAATCGGCCGGACCACGGCGCGGCCCTCCTTCACGCGGACAAGCATCTCCGGCGATGAACCGAAAAGCTGATAGTCGCCGAAATCGAGATAGAAAAGGTAGGGAGAGGGGTTCGCGGTCCGCAACCGACGGTAGGCTTCGAGCGCGGGAATCGGCGTCCTGACCAGCAACCGGTGTGAAAGCACGCATTGGAGCAGGTTTCCTTTGACGATCTCCTCTTTTACCCGCTCCACGCCTGCAAGGTAGGCGGCCCGATTCTCATCCGTTCCGATGATTTTTGCCGGATAGACAGTCTCGTCAGGTGAAAGGTAGTTGAAGTCCATGTCGGCGAGCCGTTTCTCGACAGCCGCGACGGCACGCGAAAGGTCGATCTCGTGCCGACTATAGTTTATTCCTATGACATAGAGCGCGTCGGTGTAGTGATCGAACACCACAAAAACGTGTCCGAACAGGAAAGCTGCATCGGGAAGACCGAGACTGTCAGCTTTTTTGCGGAAATGCAGGCTGTCGCAGAATCTGGAAAACTCGTAACCGAGGTATCCGATTCCGCCCGCAGGAAATGGAAAATCCTGATGAAGAGGTCCGTGCTCGTTGGCAAGTGCGGTAAGAACATCCAGCACATCAACAGATCCCTCGCCAATTCGCTCCCGGCCTCTGTCACTGATCAGCGTCATCTCCGCGCCGCGCTGTTCGATCCTAAAGGCGTCCTGTGCGAGGATCACCGAGTACCGTTCCCGCCCGCGTTGAAACGATGAAGATTCGAGCACAGCCCGCGCATTGAGTTTCCGTGCGAGTCCGAATGGGGTGAAGCGGTCCCCCGAAAGAATCTTCACGATAGTGTCTTTCCGTGGCATCAATTCCTCCTGAAATGCCGCAAAACCCGCCCCCGCGCCGTTACCAGCGCGTCCGGGCACAAAAAAGGGCCACATCGGGACTTCCGGGGAATCACAATCCACCGGAACGCCCGCTGCGGCCCATACGCATCGGTCCCGGTGATCACCCCGGAACCAATGACATCACGCCACCTACGTCCCGGACCGAATCCAGGACCACCAGCGTGTCAAACTCGAAATGGCATTGTTGGTCGTCTGCGCGTTCATCTGAGAAGGAGAGTAGCTCGAATGCAGTGTTACTGTCAATAGAAACAGCGTGAATTTTTTAGGCAGCTCGCCCGGCGGGGATCGCCGGGCGCCGAGTTTGCTTTTGCCGTCGCGTCCGACCGCCGGTCGATCCCAGCACATTGTGCGACCTCACCGATCGCGCACTGCGCCTGACCGGCCCCGCCGGCTCTTCCCGAGAGGGGCGTCGGCCTAGAATCCGACGGGCGTGAGCTCGGGCTCGACAACCTCCGTTTCCGCCACTGCTTCACCTTCGGTTTCCGAATCCGACTCTTCGTCCTTCTTACTGAACTGCGGCTTGAACTCGACATGCTCAGCGACGATTTTCACGCGCGAGTGAAGTTTCCCCTCGCCGTCCGTCCAGCGGTCCTGCTTGAGCCTCCCCACAATTCTGACCCCCCGGCCCTTCTTCAGCTGCTCCCCGCATACTTCACCCAGGCGCGCCCAGGTCTCGACGTCGAAAAAGGAGACCTCTTTCTGTTGTTCGTCATTTTGCCGGAAGAAACGATTCGACGCCACCGCGAACGTGCAGACACTCGTTCCCTTCGGTGTCGCCGTGAGAATCGGATCCCTCGTCAGGTTACCCTCGACGATGATCGAATTGAGACTGTTCATCTGCTCCTCCTGCCGCCGCCGTACGCCACGGGGGCGTACGCACGGAATCGGTATTTGCAAGACCGGTAAATGGTCTCACAGACAATAACAGGAGAATCTCAGGCGTGATTCAAGAATATGCGATTTTTCTTGATTTCTCGTTCCGACGTCGCAAAGGCGCGCGCCCTAGTCCAGCTTGTCCACCTCGAAGCTGAACGTCCTCGACTCGCCGTTGTCCACAGCGAAAGTTGCGCTGACCTGTACGGGAAGCGGCATCGGGTGCTGACCGACGACGACTGCGACATAGCGGCGGGTACCCGGTCCGATCTCGAGAGAGTACTTCGGGAAATAGACACGCATGGCCCGATCGTAGAGCTGATT
>DATKUF010000218.1:0-2525 GCA_035530755.1 Spirochaetia bacterium
AGATCTTTCTGGCGAGCGATGAACTCGCAGACCGTGACGGCTGCGATGCGTCTCGGTTGCGTAACACCGATCATTCCTCGCCGGTCGTATCCAGCCTCATGCAGAATGATCGGAAGCTGCGTCGTCTTCCCGGAACCGGTAGGACTCTCGACCACAATGACTTGATTCTGTTTCAGCGCGTCGATAATCCGGTCCTTCTCTTTGTAGACCGGTAGCTCATGTGGATGCATGGGAATGAATATACACACGAAACGCGATGGATGTCAGATAGGCGGACCCGCGCGGGACGCACGTCGCCCGCCGGATTATCTTCCGGATTGGACGATAAGGTGGATTCTCGCTACTGCCTCGTCGAAGGACAGACCGTCGAAGCTTTCGCGGGTATTGAGATCCCGCACGTTTACAACGTCCCGTTCGCGTTCCTGCGGTCCGCAGAAGATTCCGATCGGTACGCCCTTCTTCTCGGCGAACGCGAACTGTGTCTGCAGCTTCCGGTTGTCCGGGTACACCTCGCACGAG
Organism: Spirochaetia bacterium; assembly: GCA_035530755.1. Taxonomy (GTDB): domain Bacteria; phylum Spirochaetota; class Spirochaetia; order DSM-27196; family DATKUC01; genus DATKUC01. The sequence goes on from DATKUF010000218.1 coordinate 520, forward strand.
AAGCCTGCACCGCGCAGGAGCTCGCTCAGCTTGTGATAGTAGCCGACCATTATTTCATCGAGGCAGAAGATGACAACCTGTACTCCGGCGCTGTCGGGACCAATCCTCCTGAGCTCTTCAAGGGCGGCCACGAGCCGGTCCAGCCCGATCGAGCTTCCCACGCCGGGGATGCGCTCTTTCGTATAGAGCGAGGCGAGGTCGTTGTAGCGCCCGCCCGAACAGACCGATCCGATGTCGGGCAGGGCGTCGAGATAGGTTTCGTACACGATCCCGGTGTAGTAGTCGAGACCACGTGTTATCGATGGATCGAGCAGAAAATGTTTCTCGATTTCCGTCTCCGCAGCGTAGGACAGGATGGCGCGCAGCCGCTCGGAGTCCTCGCTCGCCCCGCCGGAGAGCCGCTCTATGCTTTCAAGCGTCTGTGCGTTGCTGTTCTTCGGCTGAATGTAGTCGAGAATCTGTCCCGCCGCCTTTTCCGATGTGAATGCCGAGAGGGATGCACGGGTTTTGTCGCTGCCCACCTTCGAGAGTTTGTCTACGGTGCGAAGAATCTCCTCGGATTTGTCTCGAAGGTCGATTGTGGTGAGAAAGCGGTTGAACACTCCGCGGTGCGCAATGTGAAAAGTGACGTCCTCGACTCCGAGATTCCCGAACGAACGATTCATGAGCAGAAGTATTTCAAAGTCCGCTGAGGCGCTGTCCACGCCGACGAGGTCGAAATCGCACTGCACGAACTCCCGGTAGCGACCTCGCTGTGTGTTTTCTCCTCGATAGACCTTGCCGATATGATATCGCTTGAATGGCAGATAGAGCTCGTTCAGATGAGAGGCCATGTAGCGCGCAAAAGGTACGGTAAGATCATATCTCATTGCCACATCGCGACCACCGTGGTCGGCGAACCGGTATATCTGTTTGTCGGTCTCCCCGCCGCCTTTGCCCAGGAGCACTTCGGTATACTCGAGCACGGGCGTGTCTATTGGCACAAAACCGTAGCTGGTGAAAGTCTGCTCGAGAACGCTGATGATCCGCCGGCGCGGTACCTCCTGCGCGGGCAGAAAGTCCCGGAAGCCCTTCAATACTCGTGGTTCAATGAGTGAATCCATGTCAAAACTATGCCCGAACGAACCCGGCTTGGCAAGGATGCGCGAACGAACATCGGGGATTCAACTTTCCGCGGGACGCGACGCCTGGGTGGGGTAGCGGAGGCGGCCCTCCTGTTGTCTGACCTGGATATCCGCATGCGTGCGGACCGCATCGCCTTCCCCGAGTTCGATAGCCTTCATCACCGTGAGGGCGTTCACCCACTGATACGATGACGACTGGCGGGTGGCTGAGCGGAATGAGAAGAGTGTACGATCGTGGTAGAACTCCAGACGTTCGTTATTCTGGACGTTCGCGCCGCCTATCTCTCCGAACGGGAACAGCCGAGTACCCCCGTCGCGGGAGGTGTACAGAAGCCCGTCGGAGTGCAGGGAAAGCACTCCCGGCGGGTGGCGCTTCAGCGGCTGGCTCCGATATCCGGTGCTCAGCGTGATACGCCCTTTGCGGAGCAGCGGTCGGTGTCTGTGGTCCCACGCCTCGCCTCCGTCGGCAATTGATCGCTTCAGATACCCGATAAGGTGCTCGCTCTGCCACATATTCCAGCTGTGAACGTTCCGATAGTATTCCGGCTGATCCGCGCCGGGCCGCAGGAAGCCAAACTCGTCGTAGGTGACTCCATAACCGCAGCCCGCGCAGCGCAGCCTGTCGTCCCGTGAAAACAGAGTCCCGAATCTCAGGCAATGCGGACAGGCGTAGAGAACCTGTTCTATCTTTTCAGCGCGCCGTCTACCTCGGAAACGAATCTGATTACGTTCCTGGAACTCGTATTCATTGTAGGAGAGGTCGGCGCAGAGCCGATCGAAAATCGCGTCGGCGTCGAGTCTTTCCGCCTCTTCGGAATCGAACGAAAGCTTGAAACTGAGCTCAATATCGCCTGTCCGCTTACCCGCGGCCCAACGGGGCAG
>DATKUF010000219.1:0-7110 GCA_035530755.1 Spirochaetia bacterium
AAATCGCCGGTGCCCTCGTCTACCCGGCTATGGTTCTCGCCGTGGCTTTTCTCGGTCTTATTCTCGTCGCGGCCGTAGTTGCCCCGAAGGCACGGGAGATCTTCTCGCAGCTGGGCAGCGAGGCGCCGCGCCGCATCGAGAGTGCAGTTTCCGCCGCGAACCTCACCCTTGTCACTTTCCTCCTTTTGGTCGGTGGCGTCATCGCCGCGGCGGTTGCCGTGCGGGCGCTCCGCCGCGGCGACGGTCCCCGGGCCACGCGGGTGGACCGATTGCTTCTGAGCGTGCCGGGATTCGGTTCCTATCTTTCGGCGCGCGAAATGGTGAATCTTACGTTCGCGCTTGAGACGCTGACCGAAAGCGGGGTGCCGGTGGAAGAGGCGCTTGCCGAAGCGGCGCACGCTGTTGGGAACCGATCCTGCCGTGAAGCGGTGCAGGCGTGCGCGGTCGAGGTCACGCGTGGGGTTCCACTCTCGCAGGCGCTGCTGTCGCGTTCGGCGTTTCCCGACAGAATCGGGCGCTGGGTGATCATTGGCGAACGGACCGGGCAGGTAGAGAAGGTCTTCCGTCAGCTTCGGATTTTCTATCAAGCCGAGCTGGAGAACCGGACGCAGGTGGTGCTGAACCTCGTTGAGCCGGCGCTCATCATCGTTGTTGGGGCAGTTCTGCTCGCCATCATTCTCACGGTGGTTGTGCCGCTCTTTTCGTTAGTCGGATCGATCATGCCGGGGTAGGAACAGAGGAAGGAGGTTGAAGCGTGAAGAGGCGAAAGGGCGGATTATCCGAAGAGGGATGGACCTTCGTCGAAACACTCATTGTCATCGCCATCATTCTCATCCTCACCGGGACCGTCGGCTTCGTTTCATTCCGATACATCGATAGTGCGAAAGAGGTGGCGGCGCGAACTCAGGTGGATGCCTTTTCCCTGGCGCTGAACGCATACCTGTTCGACAACGGAACCTACCCCACGCAGGAACAGGGTCTCGACGCTTTGTGGCAGAGCCCGACTGCCGCACCCGACCCGCCCCACTGGCGTGGTCCCTACATCGCGCGAAAGGTGCCGCTCGACCCCTGGGGACATCCGTATGAGTACCGGGTTCCCGGCGTGCTTGGATTGCCGTTCGGAATTCGCTCCTTCGGAGCGGACGGCACCGACGGAGGCGATGGAAATGAGAAGGACATCGGCTCGTGGGATCCGTAATCGGCGCGGTTTGGTCCGCCACATTTCGGGTTCAGATCACGGCTACATTCTCGCGGAGGCGTTGCTCTTCGTTGCCGTTCTCACAATCGGCGTCGGCGCGATTCTCTGGCAAACCGCTGCGGGAACGCGCGAGCTGCACCGGCAGGTGGCGCGTGCCGCCGGTCTGGTCAGGGCGGAGAATGCTCAGGCGATCGACCGGACTTTCGATCTCACCGCGCCGTAGAGACGCGGGGTTCACCCTGGTGGAGGTTCTTGTCGCGCTTGCCCTTGTCACGGTGACTGGGGGAGTCGGAGTATCCGCAATCTGCGCAGCAGTCTCCGCGGCCGCGCGCGGCGTAACGGAAGCAAGGTGGAACGCCGCTGTACTCCTTTTCGACCGTGCTGCGCGCAGCGCGGTCGCGGCAATTCCCGTGTCGTTCTGGGATGGACCGCCGAGGCTTGAAGCGGTTGAAACCGGGTTCCGCCTGACTGACAGCGCACGTGGCGGTCGGGGTTTCGTGGAGTTCCGGTTCGTCCGAGAACCGGCTGCGCTGGATGGTCCGGACCCTGGACCCGACCGTGCCGTGACCCTCCTGGTAATCTGGAGCGACCGTCGGGTCGCGGTTCCCGGCGTTTGCCGGATCTCGTTCTCTCCGATTTTCACCGGTGAGGGCCGTGCGGCGGGGTTCGAAGCTCTGCTCGAGGGACCCGGAGCGCGGACGGAGCGATTCGCACTTGTCTATGGAGGACAGTACTTGTGACGCGAAAACCGGCCGGATCGGAAGAGGGATCGATGGCGGTGAATCTGCTCTTGGCACTCGTTTTCGCCGCCGCACTGGTGGCCGGATTTTTCGGGCTTCTCGGTCGCTGGTTTCCCGCGGTATCCGGAGCGCACCATGAAGTTCGAGCGCATGTGGTTCTCGACGCCGCCCTGAAGAGGTGTGCCGTCTGGCTCGCGCTCGATCCTACACCCGAAAGCGACTCGCCGGAGGACCCGATCTGGCGGCAACTATCCGTGCAGAACTCTGCGGCCGCAGACGAGACCGGATCGTCTCCCGTCATAGAGCTCGAAGACGCGTCGAGTAAGATCAATCCGAACTGGGTGCGGAAGAATCTGTTCGAGAGGACATCGCTCAGTGCGCTTTTCTCGCCGGTAGCCGCGTCCATCGGCAGTCCGTCGGACCACCTTCAGCAGCTGCGGGAGGACCGCGGGTTCTTCTGCGATCTGGAGGTGGGTTACGGGTCGCTGTTTTCCGCAGAGACTCGCACGAAATACCTCACTGCATGGAGCTACGCGAACATAAACCTCACCGATGAGTTCGTCCTGCAAAGACTCTGCGAACTTCGGACCGGAAACGCGGCCGCCGCGGAGACCTTTCATACGAGCATTCAGCGGCTCTTGCAGCAGGGAAAGATCCTGCACGAGGAAGAACTGGAGGAGTTTTTCGGGACTGACTACCGCCAGCTCTATCCGGTGGTGAACGCCCTTCCCTGGTGGAACGTGCACTACCTGCCTCCGTTGATACTCCGACAGATTCTATCCTACCCCGGCTTCCGCATATCGGATCCCGCGGCCCGCGCCGATCGAATTCTGGCGGCTTGCGAAAAAGGAGAAGTCAGCCCCAAGGATCTGCAATCGCTGGTAGGTGCGCCGGCCGATCATATCATCTATCAGTATCTGGGTACCGTCACCTGGTTCTGGAAAATCACAATTGTCGCGGGGTCAGACAGGCTCGAAGCGGTATTGTGTCGGTTGCCGCCGGCGCAGACGAATCCGGACAGCGATCTTTCCGCTGAACGCCCGTCACCGACGATCTTTCGCGTCGTAGCGAGAAGGTACACTCCGTGACGGCATTGCTGTTCGGCGAAGTGAGTCATGGTCGCCTCGTGCTTCGGGATGTCGACGGGAAGAGTGTCGATGGGGATCGTTGGCCCGCCGCGCTGCCGCTCTTTTTCCATCACAGAGGTCCGTCAATTCTTGTGTCGCGACTCGACTACGATGTGCAGGTCATCAACATTCCGCGTGTCCCTGTGAGGCGGGTGCCCGGCCTCATAGAAAGCAAACTGCCTTTGGTCTACCCCGGATCTCCGGATCAGACAATCCTCGATTACCGCGTACTGGGAACCCGAAGCGACAACCTGCGGATTGCGGTCTATCTCATGCGCCAGGACGTGTTCGGGCACTATAGAGATTTTGCTCTCGCCGGGAACCTCACCACGCTGGACGCTCTTGCTGAATGTCCGTCCGGGACCAGCGAGGGATCCATTCTGATAGTCACCTCCACCTACGCGGAAAGGCTCGTATACCATGACGGCCTGCTCTGCGAAAGTCATCTTCTTCCTGCAACAGCGCAGAGAGGCGAGCTCCCTGCGGGGTCGATTTCGCCATGGGACATCGATAAAAGGCGCCGTTGCCGCAGCACATTTGCCCTCTTCCACGGGTACGGCCGTCACGCGCGCGGAGGGGTGCCGATTTTCACTTCGCTCCTGGCCGCCTCAGCCCTCGTGCTCCTTTCCACATACGCGGTGCGGTCGATTCGCATGCTCGAGTCCGGGCTTGAGAGGGCCGCCTTGCGCTATCAGACCATCGTTCGCGATCTCAGTCATGCCGAAAGTCAGAACGAGCTCTCCCGTGCCGCGATGACTACCCTCGAAAATCTGGACCTCGCGCGTCCCGTCGACCTCTACGGCTTTTTTGCCGGAATTGCAGCCGCTGCAGCGAACGATCGGTCATCGAAGATTCATGTCGATCGGCTCAGCTATTCGGCAGGACTGTTTTCTCTCGCGGCATCCGGTTCCAGCCCGTTCCGGTTCGCCGAAGCCCTTTCCGCGCGGGACGGTTTTCGCGCTATCAGGGTTACCGAAATCTTCCCGGCACATGGGCGAGCCTCCGGTTCAGAACCCGGCTCGGTGCAGTTCGCGCTAAGCGGGAACTACGATGGCCGATAGAACTCGCGCGCTTATCATAGGCGTGCTCACTGTCGCGATTATAGGTGTCGCCTCGGCAACCGTCGGAAGCCTTTACGGCAGGAGATGCGCCGATCTCCGGGCTCGGATCGACCGGTACCGCGAGATGATACTTGAGGCCGAGCGTCGCAGTCCCGCAACTGAGAACCGATCCACCGTTTCTCTCGAGCTTCGTGCGATCGAAGCGGAGCGGGAGAAGTACTATCTCCCGGGAGAGATGACCCTGTCGCGGTTTGCCGAGATGATCGAGCGCGAGCTTCGCGAGACAGGCATGCGAGTAATCAGATATCGTCCGGTGGAGAGTGCGGCCGGTGTGGGTTCGCGCCACTTTGCAGAGTTTGTGGTGGACGGCGATGCGAAGGCTTTCTTTTCATTCCTCCGGGCCGGAAGTACATCGCCTCGGTATAGATACGTTCAGAGCGTCTCGGTGAAAGCGGCGGGTGAAGCGGGAAACGTCGAGGTCACCCTTCGGGTTGGATATGAAGAGCTTGCGCCGGAAACTGACAATTAGCCTGCTCGGGGTCGCGGTGTTGATCGCCGGCGCGATGAACATCACGCTCCGGCCGGGTGTCACGCAGGTGACAGGTGCCTCATTCGGTTCCGTCACCCGCCGGCCCGGCGTCGAGCCACTCCCAAATCGATCCGCGAAGCAATCGCGAGCTGAATCGGAGGCCGCAGGCGTTTCCCCGGTCAGGATTGCCGCAGCGCTCGGGTGGACGCCGCCTGTCCCTCATAGCAATTTGGCGGATCCGCCGCCTCCCGGGAAACCGCCGCCCACGGCTCAACCTGTAGAGGGAAACTGGATTCGTTACGTAGGCGCCATCATCGATGCGGACGGATTGTGCTGTCGTTACTTCAAGGATGAGCGGTCGGGCAGGATGATTCGCGCGGCCGTCGGACGTCGCATCGAAGACTGGCTGCTCACCGAATGCGGCGACGGGTTTTACCTTCTGGATAACGGCGATGTCCAGTTACGGGTGAGAATGGAAAAGTGAATCTCTGGATTTATTTTTATCGACGCATAACCTGTTTCGCAGCGGTCTTGCCGATTCTTGTTGTTGCCGCGGTGCTGCTTGTTTCCTGCGTGAGCGCCAGAGCGAGCGACCCGCACGGGTTCGACCGCGCTCCGCTTTTCGGGATGATCTACGACATCGATAATCAACCGGTAGCCGGGGTTGCGCTGCAACTCGACGCGAAACGGGGGCCTGAGTCGGACCTTATGGGGCGATTTGTTCTTCCCGCTCTCGCCGCTGGTGAGCACAAGGTCATCGCCTCAAAACCGGGATACGAGACACTTTCCGTCGATGTGCATTTCACCATTCAGACGCAGGTGCTCTATCTGCAGCTGTGCTCGCAGGCGCAGCTCGTCCAGAAGGCCGAAGAGAGCATAGCGGAGAGGGAATGGGGGAAAGCCGGGGAACTTCTGGACCGAGCCGGGAGGGTCGATCCGGCGAACACCCTCTACCGCTACACCAGGGCGGTACTCGATTTTCGACGCGGGCGAACCGAAGATGCCGCATCTGTGCTTCGAGCGCTTCTCGACGCAGGAGTCACCGAACCGGCAGTTTATCTCTTTCTTGCAGATATCTGCCAATACACGCTTGGAGACAGTGTCGAGGCGGCGGAGCTGCTGCGTGCTGCCCTCGAAAGAAAGGGCAACCCGGAGGTCGAAAAGCGGTTGCGCGCAATCGAGGCGAGCGAAAAGAGCGTCGGGACCGCGAGTGCGTCGGAATCGCCGGGGTCCGGTCCGTAGCGCGGCGCCGGTCTATCCGGTGTCAGAAGTTGAACCGGACGCCTATCCCGCCGCTCGCGTCGAATTGCGTCGCGGGATAGAGCGAAATTCCGGGCGCTACCTCGAGAAAGATGTCGATCGGCGCCTTTTCGAAGAAGTAGTCGATACCGATCGGCACACGTACACCGATCCTTGGAACCGGCTCGATGGTAACGCTTCCTCCGACTCCGATATATAGGGGAAGGACACCTCTGGTTACCGGAAACAGATCGTACATGTGGTATAGATAGTCCGCGTGGACGTAGAATGCGCCGTTCGGATAAAACGTCCATGCCGCGGCCGCATCGATCGCCGAAGTTCTGTCGAGCCAGAGTTTCGCGGAAATGCCAGTTGGCTCACCGAGAATGATTCCGATTCCGAATGTCTTCGGCTGTGCGGCCAGCGGAAAGACCACCGCCGAAAAAACAACGAGCGCGATGAACAGGATTCTTGTACGCAATGCGTTCAGCATGAGTTACTCCTGGTGAGATAGTGTAACAAATGTACCGAGGTTGCTTCAGGAATTCCAGCAGCGCGGACAAAGGGCAGCACGGACTCCGCATGGTACGCTTGGCGATTTTTACCGGAAATTCGCCGTGGTTTTGAAAACGGATGGGACTTTGTGGGCATTCGAGTCGAATCGCTGCGGTCAACTCGGCGACGGAACGACAGCATTTCGCTTCACTCCTGTGCAAACGATGACCGATGTAGCTCCTATCACCGCCGGTTGTGAGCACTCTTTGGACCTTCGGCCGAAATTCGTACGGCGAATTGGGTGACGGTACGACAACGGACGGCCATAGCCCTGATCAATTGGGCGTCGAGATAGGTGTGAATCTACGGAAGTGTGAAGAGGGGTCGTTCCACCGGTTGGTAGCCGTACAAAATTGTCGTGATTGAAAAATGAGCAGGTGTGCCGTCTCGTTCGCGACTGAGGTCGGTATCTTCGCGCCGTCCGAATAGTCGTGGTTCAGGCTGCAAGCCACAAGAGGGAAGACCATCGGTCTTCCCTCTTGGTTATGTTCATGTACGCTTGTTGAATTGCATCAGTGCTCTGCGGAGGCTACGGCAGCACGATTTTCACCCAGTCCACATCGCCCGCCGTGAGGTACCGGTACAGTCCCTGGGTGTCGATGGTTATCGGCATTGCGTTCGGCGGGACGGCGCCGGAATCCGGAGGATTGTCCGAATCTCC
>DATKUF010000220.1:0-5432 GCA_035530755.1 Spirochaetia bacterium
TGTTGTGCTCCTTTCGCGGTTTGCGGGGAGGTGAAAAGACGAATGTCGGTTACGTGGCCTTCGACCGCGGCGGCAGCCACCATCGCGGGGGACATGAGAAGCGTTCTTCCGGTGGCGCTGCCCTGACGGCCGATGAAGTTGCGATTGCTCGAGCTTGCCGAAATCTGATCGCCCTGGAGCTTGTCGGGGTTCATGGCAAGGCACATGGAACAGCCTGCCTCGCGCCACTCGAAACCCGCAGCTTCAAATATCCTGTCCAGCCCCTCTGCGACTGCCTGGACTCTAACCTGCATCGATCCTGGAACCACGAAGGCGGTTACTCCGGCGGCGACCTTGCGGCCCTGAACAACCTCTGCGGCGGCGCGCAGGTCGGTGATGCGGCCATTGGTGCAGCTTCCGATGAAAGCAACATCAATTTTCGTTTGATCCATGCGCTGTCCCGGCGTCAGTTTCATATGCCTGTAGGCAAGCTCCATCGAGGTGCGTTCCCCCGCGTCCTGCACCGCGTTCGGGTCGGGCAGCGATTGACTGATGGAAACGCTCTGCCCGGGAGTCACGCCCCAGGTGACCATCGGCTCGATGTCCGACGCGCTGAACCGCACCACATCGTCATACTCAGCGTCCGCGGCCGAGGCAAGCGATTTCCAGTATGCGACAGCCTTCTCCCAAGCGTCACCCTTTGGCGAGTACTCACGCCCTTTGAGGTAGGCGAAGGTGGTTTCATCCGGATTGACGTAGCCCGCACGTGCGCCGCCCTCAATCGACATGTTGCATACCGTCATTCTGCCTTCCATGCTCATGTCGTCGAAAACGTCGCCGGCGTACTCGTACGCGTAGCCGATCCCTCCCTTCACGCCCAGTCGATTAATGATGTAGAGGATCACGTCTTTCGGCGTTACCCCCGGTCCGAGTTTTCCGTTCACTTCAATTCGACGCACCTTCATCGGATCCATCGCCATGCATTGCGAGGCAAGAACGTCGCGCACCTGAGAGGTGCCGATACCGAAGGCGAGCGTCCCGAAAGCGCCATGCGTTGATGTGTGGGAATCGCCGCAGGCGATGGTCATCCCCGGCTGGGTCAGCCCCAGCTCCGGTCCGATGATGTGCACGACTCCCTGCCGGCCGGTCGAGAAGTTGAAGAAGTTCACCCCGAACTCGCGCGTATTCGCTTCGATCGCCTTCATCATCTGCTCCGCCTGACCGTCGGCAAAAGGCCGATGATGCGTGGCGGTGGGGACTATGTGATCGACCGTCGCAAATGTCCGGTCCGGATATGCTACCGAAAGGCCGCGTTCGCGGAGCATGTCGAAGGCCTGCGGGCTTGTGACCTCGTGGACAAGGTGAAGACCGATAAAAAGCTGCGTTTGCCCGGTCGGCAGAGTTGTCACCGAGTGCGTATCCCATATTTTGTTGTAGAGTGTGCCCTTCGCCATAGGACCTCCCGTTGCATGGATGGACCTATCATATCCCTCTTTGGTATATTTGTATAAGATATATTATCTATAAATAATATAGGAATAAACTATGGAAATCCACCAGCTCAGATACTTCCTTGCCGTGGCGCAGTCCGGCTCGTTCACCGGTGCGGCAGAGTTGTGTCACGTATCTCAGCCTTCGCTCTCCGCGCAGATTGCGAAGCTTGAGACCGAGCTCGGCGGTCAGCTGCTCGAGCGCAGTCGGCACGGAGCTCGTCTGTCCAATCGCGGCGAGGAGTTTCGTCCCCACGCTGCAGAAGCGCTCCGCCAGCTCGAATCGGGACGACAGCGACTCGAGGAGCTATCCGGGCTGACGCGTGGAGCGGTCACCCTCGGCTGCCTGCCGACAACCGGCGCATACTTGCTTCCCCAGATCCTGCGATCGTTTCTCGACGCCCACCCGCACGTTCGGGTTAATCTTCAGGAAGCATCATCTCCGCAACTCGCGAAAGCGCTTCGGGAGTTCGAGATCGATCTCGCCATTATCGATGAAGCCGGTCTTGGTCCGGGCATCAGCGCGGAAGAGCTTTTCCGTGAACCGCTTATTCTGGCTGTGCCGCCTGATCATCGGTTCGCCGGAAAAGATTCCGTACCGCTTTCTGCGCTGAAAGCGGAGCAGTTTGTTCTGATGAAAAGCGGGCGCGGATATCGGCGCATTGTCACCGACGCGCTGTCTGCGGCCGGAATCGAACCGCAGATCGTCTACGAGAGCGACGAGATAGAAACCGTGCAGCGATTCGTGGAAGCAGGGCTCGGGATTACCATTGTGCCGCGGATGGTGAGAAAGGAGCAGGGCCCGGTATACGTGCGCATTTCACCGCCGACGCCGTCCCGAACATTGCTTCTTGCCCGGCGCCAGTCCGGTACGCTATCCGCGGCTGGGGAAGCAATGCGGAAGATTGCTCTTTCCGTGTTGGGCAAAAAAGACAACCCCCGCAGAGCCAACGACTCTGCGGGGGTTCGGGGTTTGAAGCACCGTGCATAAATATAAACCGCAATACTCCGGAAAGGTTACGCGGAATGCGCGATTTAGTCCGCGGTTGCATCAGCGTCGTCGCGGACCTTCCTGTTCGATATAATTCCCGCGGGAATCGATCTCGGCACGACGTCAATTTCGGGGATGCTTTTTGACAGTGACGCGGATGAGGTAATCTGGAGCGGGTCTGCCGCGTCGGAAGCTGGCCTTCGGCCGACGCGATCGTGGGAGAACATTCAGGACCCGCGAAAGATACTCGCCCGCGCGCAGGAGATGTTGGCGCACATGAGAACCGGTGACCGGACCGCGGATGCAGTCTGCATCACAGGCCAGATGCACGGAGTTCTCTACGTGGACAGCAGCGGAAACCCCGTGTCTCCGCTCTACACATGGCTCGACCAGCGCGGCTCCCAGCCGTACGATGATTCACCGGCGAGCGCTCTGAAACGGACGTACGCTGAGGCGGCATCGACGATTTCCGGACATCGGCTTTCCAGCGGTTTTGGACTGACCACCCATTTCTACAACATGCGAAACGGACTGGTGCCGCGCGAAGCGGCTCACCTGTGCACCGTTATGGACTACGCAGCAATGAGACTCGCCGGCTCGGACTTCCCGGTGACCGACCCCACCAACGCCGCCGGGATGGGTGCGTTCCTGCCGGTCGGCTCGTCGTTCGACGGCGAAGCGCTCGAGCGCCTCGGAATCGACTTACGACTGCTTCCGGAAGTGGCCATTGGCCCGGACCTGGTCAAGAGCGCAGGCGACCGGTTGCTCGTCACCGGATCTGTCGGGGACAATCAGGCGAGTTTTCTGGGCGCGGTACGTGACCCTGAGCGTTCACTTCTGGTGAATGTCGGAACTAGCGGTCAGATTTCAATCTTTCAGAAGGAGTCGGGAGACCTTCCCGGCCTGGATTGCCGGCCCTTCCCGGAAGGCTATCTTATTGTCGGCGCCACGCTGAGCGGCGGTAAAAGCCTCGCAATGCTCGCCGATTTCTTTCGAGGAGTCGTCGAACAGCTCGGGGGAACGCCGCCGGGAGACATATACGAGCGGATCAATAAGCTGGTACTCGAAACTGAAGAGTCGCCGGAGGGGCCCAGCGTCGACACGCGGTTTGCAGGCGTACGGGACAGCGATAGTCCGGCGGGCGGCAGAATCGAAGGAATCACCCTGACGAACTTCACCCCGGCGCGACTGGCCGCGGGATTCATTCAGGGAGTGGCGAACGAGTTGCACGCGCTCTACGAACGCCTTCCTGCGGCGGTGAGACAAAATCATCCCGTCCTGGTGGGATCCGGAAACTCCATCAGGAACAACCCCGCGATGAGGGTGCTGCTTTCGCGAACGTTTGGATCAGAACGCTTGCTCGTCCCGACACACCCGGAGGAGGCTGCGTTCGGCGCGGCTCTGCTTGCTGCTCTTCGATCAGGGCATACCCGCACCATGCGCGACGCAATGAGCCATGTGTCATACGACTGAATTACCGAAACCGGCAGTAGATGATCGGGGATGAGAATCAATCGGGGCAGCCGATTGGCTGCCCCGGATTAGTTTCTGGTAATGTAGTCCGCTGAGACTAGAAACGAGGGCGCGAACGCTCCTGCGCCTCGTTGACGCGAAGCTTGCGGCCGTCGAGTTCGGTACCGTCGAGTGCAGAAATGGCGGCCCGAGCTGCATCGGCAGATGCCATCTCGACAAAACCAAATCCACGGGGTCTTCCGGTGTCGCGGTCGGTAATGACATTGACCGAGACGATTTCACCGTACTGCGAAAAGAGCTGATGAAGGCTGTCGGATTCCGTGTTATAACTCAAGTTTCCGACGTACAATTTATTGGCCATGAACGATTCTCCGGGGTTTTTGTTCCCCATTAGCTTGTTTTCTGGAATTCATCAACGATAAATATCTCGCGTCTTTCCGTATACACCGGGATACCAGGCACTCTACACGTACATTAACACAATCTCTGCCCGCCTGACGCTCCATGGGATCCCAGCACCAGACGGCAGTCCAGATGCGTTAGTATAACATGTTACCCGTCAGAATTTCAAGCACACTTTTTCTGAGAATGTAAATTCCCTGAAGGGAGCAAAACAGGCGTGCACCGGAGGTTACAGGCGCAAAGTGATCCGTGCAGTTGTCAGCACCAGAAGGCTGAGCGGATAGTAGCTGGCGCGGTTGAAAAGGTAGAGCGCGTTCCGGCGATCGGCGGAAGCGAAAAGCCGATATCCGGGGAACAGGAGAAGTCCTACTCCAATCAACGCGGTCAGCAGGGCAAAGAGAATACTTCCCATTGTCCCGGCAACCGGCGCGAGAGACAGGCTCAGGAGCACGGTGGCGACCAGTGCGGCGAAGGTTACTGCCGCGACGCTCCCGGGCCCAATAGAGACCGGAACTGTTCGAAACCCGAGCCGACTGTCTTCGGCAACATCGGCAAGATCGTTCGGGATATTCTGCCCTCCGATCTCCCACAGGAAAAGCCAGGCGAGAAACAGTATGAATCGGCCGGTCGACGGCGTCGGATCCACCGCAATGATCGCCGCCAGAGGCCCGGCACTCTTGACGACACCTGCCAGGATGGCGCGAAACGGAGTGACTCCACCAAGGGCGCAATAGAGCGTCTCGAACAGGCAGGCCGCCAGGAACATGAAAAGGCAGACAGGATTCAACAGATAACTGCCGACCGACGCCACAACTCCCCAGAAAAGCGTCCATGAGAGGCCCGCCCGGAAGCTGAGACAGCCCTGTGCCACCGGATGCAATTGCATTGCCGCATCCAGATCGACATCAGGATCGGGGCAGCCTGCCGCCCGCCTCGCATCGCGACGACAGTCAACGAGGTCATTCAGCGCGTAGACCGCCGTGTAGGCAGCGAACGAGGTTACGAGCCCGAGAACGATGGTCCTGATTTCCGGTATCTGCCCTGCCCACAGGAGGGCGGTCACCGCAGGCGCCGCCAGGTCGAGCAGAGCATGAGGA
>DATKUF010000221.1:0-14679 GCA_035530755.1 Spirochaetia bacterium
CGCAGCGGCGGTGTCGCTGGCGACCCTTACCATATTGAGCGCATGCGCGACTGCGGCCGGACCGCGGGACGCCGCTGCCGCCACAGCGGAGAGCAGCCCAACGGGGCGGATTGCGCACGGAACCCCGACGAGCATCGCGGGAATGGGTCCTGCACCCGCAGGAGAAGCCGGTCCGGTCGAGCCGGCGTCGGCCCCCGCGCCCGCACTGGGGCAATACCCGGCAGACCGGAAGATCGCCGGACCGCCGGCCGGGGCCTCCGGGCCCGAGCCGGATTCCCGCGCGTGGCTTGCTGCCGGACAGTTCACCACGGAAAAAAGGATCGATCCGGCTGTGCGGACCCTTGTGCGTTCGATGAGTCTGGAAGAGAAGGTCGGCCAGCTTCTCATGATCGCTGTCGAGGATCCAAAGACCCATCGGGAAATCCCAACTATCGATTCTCGATTCCGTGCGCTGATCGACAGGGTGAAGCCGGGCGGAATCATCCTTTTCGGCGGCAATCTGGTCACCGTACCCCAGACGATTCACCTGATCAGCGAACTCCAGCAACGCTCTCGTATTCCGCTTTTTGTCGCAACCGACGAAGAGGGCGGCGAGGTGAGCAGGCTAAACGCGAGCGGGAAGATTCCGGCCACGCCGGTTCCCAGCGCGTGGGTGATTGGCGAGGCAAACGATCCGGAGCTCGCCTACGAGGCAGGGCGGGTCATCGGACAGGAACTCGCAGCGATCGGACTGAACATGGACCTCGCGCCGGACGCGGACGTTCTCACCAATCCGGAAAACCGGGTTATCGGCACCCGGTCTTTCGGGGCCGGCCCGACGGTAGTCGCGCGGATGGTCGCCGCGGTGGTTCGCGGCATTCAGGACGAGGGAGTCAGTGCGGTAATCAAACATTTTCCCGGACACGGGGACACCGCGAACGACACACACGTGAAGGCCGCCGTCGTCTACAGTGACCGCGCGCGCCTCGACGCGGTGGAGCTCGTTCCGTTCAAGAGCGGCATCTCCGCGGGGGTTGACGGGATAATGACCGCGCATATCGGTCTTCCGGAAATCACCGGTTCGGCCGAGCCTGCGACCCTCTCTCCGGCGATCGTCGATGGGATTCTTCGACACGATCTCGGGTTCCAGGGCGTGGTATTTACCGATGCGATGAACATGGCTGCGCTGGACAGTTACACGTCTCAGACGCAGGCGGTCGTTGCGGCGGTGCTTGCCGGGTGCGACGTCATTTTGCGGCCCCTGGATGCCCGCGCTGCCTTCGACTCGCTCGTGCAGGCTGTACATGGCGGTAGAATCAGTGAGGAGCGCCTCGATCGGTCCGTTGAGCGGATACTGTCCCTGAAATACGAACGCAATCTGTTCGAGCGCGGTCGATCGCAACTTACGGTTGCGCGGGCAGAGACGATCCTGGGCACTCCGGCCCATCGTTCCGTGATGGACCGAATCATCGAGGCGGCGAAACTCCGGTCCGAATCGAAGAAAAGCACAGCTTCGCGATAAACACCGCCTTCGCTTGCACAAGCGGAACTGCTCGGTTACAGTCAAATCGCACAGGAGACAAATGGAACGGCCACTGCGGGCCATCAGGATGCGGGGGCCCGCCGCGCGGGCCGCTACTTCCATCGAGATGCGATTGCCGGGCATGATTGCCCTTAGATTCCGGAGGCAGAAATGTCGCTCTACCTGATTCTCGACCTGGCGATCTTGTTCGTTCCGCTGGTCCTCTCCTTTGACCGAAGGGTGGCATTTTACCGTCGCTGGCCATCGGCAATTGTCGCAATAGTGATTGTCGGGGGAGTCTTTATCGCGTGGGATGTGTTCGCTACCCGACGCGGGGACTGGTCATTCAATCCCGCACAAACCGGGGAGCTGCGGATATGGGGGCTTCCGCTGGAGGAGATGCTCTTTTTTCTCACCGCGCCCTACGCCTGTCTTTTTGTCTACGAGGTAGTAAGGGCATATACACCCGAGATTGGTCTGTTCGTTACCCCATGGATGGGGTCCGGACTCGGTATCGCGTTTATCGCCGCCGGCCTTTTCTTCTACACCCAACCCTACACGCTCACCGTGCTCGTAGTATTCGGGCTGTTCTTTCTGCTTGCGTCGGCTGTCGCTCCGCACCTTCTGATGTCAAGCTGGTTCTGGACCGCGCTCGGCATCTGCTATCTGCCGATTCTATTTGTCGACGGTGTCCTGACCGCGATCCCGGTGGTCCTGTACGGGCCCAGCCACATCTGGGGCGTACGCGTCTACACCATCCCGCTCGAGGATTTCTTCTACAGTCTCATTCTCATCGCGGCCAGCTTCCTGGTTCACATCATGCTGCGTGTGCGTCTCACGGGTGGACCATCCGCAGGGCTCCCGGTGATTTGACTAGCGCCCGGGCGCTCATTACTATGAGCGCATGTCCAAGAGCCGATCGTTCTATTACATAGTCGACAAGCTTACCGCGGATCGAGCGGAAGTGATACGTAAGGGGCTGAACGCCATTACCGGTGTTGATGGAGTAAAGGTAAGTGTGAACCGGGGCATGGTGGAAGTTACCGCCAGAAAGGACTTGGAGGCTCAGGTCCGCATTGCTTGCGAAGTTGCCGGTGCTGTCTATCGCACCCGGGCTCAACTTTAGTCCCGTCATGATCGGCCACCGTTTCTGCGACAGATTTCATTCATTCCCCACCTCGTATGCAGGTTTGGCGGCCACGCGACGGCCAGAACGATCGGTTCAATTCCGCTTGTGCCCGGCCGCTGGAGGAACGCAGACTCTGTTTTCCGGAAAGAATTTCGAACATCCCGTCCGAGGGAGGAGAGGTGCATGACCGTTGGGTTTTTGCGTGAGACGGCGCCGAACGAACGCCGGGTAGCGATGGTTCCGGCCCAGGTGCCGTCGCTCACCAGGGCCGGTTGCGATGTGGTGATGGAGCCCGGTTGCGGCGACCCCGCCGGTTACCCCGATTCGCTTTTCGCAGAACGCGGAGTCCGCGTTCTCGAGTCGGCGGAGCAGGTGCTCAAGGAGGCGGACGCAATTCTGTGTGTGCGCGCAGCGCGGGCGGCCGACGGAGAGGATCCCGGGCACGGCATTGCCTGCAGGCTTCGCGAACGGCAGATCATCATTGGATTTCTCGACCCCTACGCGCCGCATGACTCGTTTCGATGCCTGGTGGAACGAAAGGTGACCGCGTTCTCGATGGAGTTGATGCCGCGAATAACTCGAGCGCAGAGCATGGATCCGCTCTCATCGATGGCCAGTCTGGCCGGATACAAGGCGGTGCTCGTTGCAGCGGAAGCGCTGCCACGTATGTTTCCGATGATGATGACTGCCGCGGGAACGGTGGTCCCCGTGCGGGTACTGGTGATCGGAGCGGGGGTTGCCGGACTCCAGGCAGTAGCCACTGCGAGGCGGCTAGGCGGGGTGGTGAGCGCGTACGACGTGCGACCGGAGGTGAAAGAGCAGGTCACCAGCCTGGGCGCACGATTCGTGGAGATGGAACTGGACACACACGGCTCCGAGGGTCAGGGAGGATATGCGCGGCAGATGGACGACCAGTTCTATCGCAAACAGCGGGACCTTATGTCTTATGTCGTTTCCGAGTCCGATGTGGTAATCACTACGGCCTCGGTGCCCGGGAAGAGGGCCCCTGTACTTCTGACCCGTGAGATGGTTGAACAGATGCGGCCGGGATCGGTCATTGTCGATCTTGCGGCCGAGCGTGGAGGCAACTGCGAACTTGCGCAACCCGGAAAGACAATTTCCCACAACGGTGTTTCTGTCTTGGGACCTGTCAACCTCGCCGGGGAGTTGCCCTTCACCGCGAGCCAGCTCTATGCGCGAAATATCGCGACCTACTTCCTGTCGATGGTGAAGGAGGGCGAGTTTGCACCGGATACCGACGATGAGATTGTGGCCGCAACCCTGATCACCAGAAACGGAGAAATCCCAAACGAAACCGTTCGCGCGGCGCTCGAATTGTAGCTCGAATTTCAGGAGGAACGGATGAACCTTATCAGTGTCATCACCATCTTTGTACTTGCCATTTTTGTCGGTTTCGAAGTGATTTCAAAGGTTCCGCCCATACTTCACACGCCGCTGATGTCCGGGTCGAATGCGATTTCCGGAATCACCCTGATCGGTGCTCTCCTTTCGGCCGGGGGAGAGCGCACCACGCTTACGATGATTCTCGGGCTGATTGCCATAGTGTGCGCAACAATCAATGTGGTGGGCGGATTCCTCGTGACCCACCGGATGCTGGAAAAATTCCGAAAGAAGGGTGCGTAGATGAGCGATAGCGCCACAAGCATAGCTTACCTTCTGGCCGCGACGCTTTTCATCGTCGGTTTGAAGGGTCTCAGCCATCCGCGAACCGCAGTACGCGGGAACCTGCTCGGAGCAGTGGGAATGCTCATTGCAGTCGCGGTAACCCTGCTCGATCGTCACATCATCAGCTATCCGGTGCTTGTCATTGGGCTCGTCCTCGGGACCGGAATCGGTACGCTTCTTGCACTCAGAATCCAGATGACCGCAATGCCCCAGCTTGTGGGGCTGTTCAACGGTTTCGGCGGAGCCGCATCAGTGCTCGTTGCCGGCGCGGTACTGATTGGCGTAGTGAAGGCAGCGAACTCCGGTCATGTCGCCGGCGCCCCGGCGGCTGACCTTCAATTCACCATAGCAACGGTTGCATCGGGTCTGGTCGGCGCAGTGACCTTCTGGGGAAGTCTGGTTGCATTCGCCAAATTACAGGGCATCATGACCGAAAAACCGTTGCGCTATACAGGCGAACAGGTGGTGAAGGCGGCGGTTGCACTCGCGGCGATTGCAGTCGGCGTCTGGGTGATTTTCGAGCCCGGAAAGACCGATCTCTACTGGCTGCTCGTCGCGGTCTCCTCGATTCTCGGCGTTCTTCTGGTGATCGCGATCGGCGGTGCCGACATGCCGATTGTTATCGCCCTCCTCAATTCCTATTCGGGGATCGCGGCGGCGGCGACCGGGTTCGTGCTAAATAACACGGTGCTCATCATTGCCGGGTCTCTGGTCGGCGCATCGGGGATCATTCTCACGCGTATCATGTGCAAGGCGATGAACCGATCGCTCGCAAACGTGCTGTTCGGCGGCGTGGGTGCGATTGTCGAGCAGAAAGAAGGGGAAGACGATACCTACGCGGGAAAGGTCAAATCGACCTCACCCGAGGAGGTCGCGCTGCTGCTGCAGACCGCACGGCGTGTGGTGATCGTGCCGGGATATGGCATGGCTGTAGCGCGCGCGCAGACCGCGGTGCGGCAACTGACTGAACTTCTGGAAAAGCGCGGGATCGAGGTCGAGTTCGGCATCCATCCGGTTGCCGGCCGCATGCCCGGCCACATGAACGTTCTGCTGGCCGAGGAGAACATTTCCTACGACAAGTTGAAAGAGATGGACCAGATCAACCCCACGTTTCCTTCAACGGATATGGTTATCGTTATCGGTGCAAACGACGTGGTCAATCCGCTTGCACGGAAATCATCCGGCACCCCGATTGCCGGCATGCCCATTCTGGACGTCGACAGAGCACAGACTGTAGTGGTGATCAAGCGCAGCCTGAGCCCGGGATTCGCCGGTATTCCCAACCCGCTCTTCGCTGCCAACAACACACTTATGCTCTTTGGTGACGGAAAGGACGCGGTGGAAAAGCTGGTCGCCGCGCTGAAATCGTAGCGCCGGTCGCCGACAGCGCAGCCTGAGACGCCCGACCGAGGATTGCGAACGGCCGGAGCAGCGGCTTTTCCTGCCTACTCCTCGTCAGCGAATTTCTGGGCTATGGTTTTGATCGACGGGAGAGCGCCGAAGAATGCGTCGAGGACCTCCGGATCGAACTTCGTTCCGGACATGTTTCGCATTTCATCGAGCACTTTGTCCTCCGTCCAGGCCTCTTTGTAGACCCGATGAGAGCTCAGTGCGTCGTACACGTCGGCAATCGAGACGATCCGACCGAAGAGCGGAATCTCCTCGCCTTTCTTGCCGATCGGGTTGCCTTTCCGGTCCTTTCTTGTCGGCTTCCCTGTCTGTATGTCTATGTGGCCCGGATAGCCGGTTCCGTCCCAGCTTTCGTGGTGATTCAGGGCGACCAGCTGGGCGATTTCATCGAATTCCGACTGTTTATTCACGAACAGTTGGGCGCCGACCCAGGTATGCGACTTCATGATGGCGTACTCGTCATCTGTGAACCGGCCCGGTTTCTTGAGAATGATATCGGATATCGCTACCTTGCCCACATCGTGAAGCATTGCGGCCATGCGAAGGTTATCCCGTGTCTTCTGGATCTCCGATTCGGCGAGGCCTCGCTTTCGTGCCCATCTTTCGTAGATTTCCACCGAATATCCTGCGACCCGGTTTACGTGAGGGCCGGTCTCTTTTGGATCGCGGAGCTCGGCCATCATGATCATGCGGAGCAGGATGGCGCGGGTCATCTGCGCGCGTTGCAGGGCGACCGTCGCGTTGGCGGCAAAGTGCATGACGACCATCTCGTCGTCTTTGCTGAAAGAAATGACCTTCCCGTCCTCGTTCTTCGAGTTTATGACCTGGATCACGCCGAGAAGATCGCCGGTGTTCGATTTCAGCGGCAGCGCGAGGGTGGACTTGGTGCGATATCCGGATATCCGGTCGAAACTCGGGTTGTAGCCGTACGGAGCGTTCCGTGGCAGATGATAGACATCGGCGACCTTGACCGTTTTGCCGGTCGCGGCAGCGTAGCCGGAAATGCTCTTTTCGTTAATCGGCACGGTGAAAATGTTGTAGATCAGCTTCTCACCGGGCGGAAGTTCTCTCTGTTTCGTGTCGTTCTGCGCGTAGGTGATTACCAGCTCATCACCACGTTTGACGTAGATGGACCCGGCATCCGCGTTCACTACACGGCGCGCCTCCAGCAGGATCCGTTCGAGCAGGATATC
Source organism: Spirochaetia bacterium (assembly GCA_035530755.1). Taxonomy (GTDB): domain Bacteria; phylum Spirochaetota; class Spirochaetia; order DSM-27196; family DATKUC01; genus DATKUC01. The sequence goes on from DATKUF010000221.1 coordinate 6,920, forward strand.
CATATCCTGAATCTTGTTCAGCTCCGAATCGAGGCCGATGATGTCCCGCAGCTTCTGAATTTCTGACGTCATAGTTCCAAATTTCCCATGCACCGCAGCATATTACTCTTTATTACATCGGCAGGTGAATGGAATTAGTCGACACCAGAAAAGTATAGCATCTCCGGGTGCCATACACAACGCAAAAAGTCAGGTTAAGGAACGGTATCGCTGTATCACCGAACGAACCGCGGCGATAAGAACGTAGACGCCCCCTGCGAAGACGATGATCGTCGAACCACTCGGCAGATTCGTCGCATAGCTCAGAATGAGGCCGGCGCTCGTAAAAAGCATGGTGAGCAACGCCGAAATGATCATTACCTGCCACAGTCGTCGGGCCAGCATTCCGGCAATCGCCGCGGGAATCGTGAACAGGGCGATCAGCATGACGATGCCGACGATCGTTACAAGCAGAACAATCGCCAGCGCGGTGAGCACGAGCAGCATAAGGTAGTAGAGCCCGGTCGGAACTCCACGGGCGGTGGAAAACTCTTCGTCAAACGTGATTGCGAGAAACTGGTTGTAGAAAAGAATCCCAAGGACGACAACAACCACATCGAGAACACCAATCAGCATGAGGTCGTTCCTGGTAACAAGCAGGACGTTTCCGAACAGATAGCTCATCGGGTCGACGTAGCCCTTCGTCCGGGCTATAAACAGGACGCCGATGGCCATCCCGAGGCTCCAGATCGAACCGATGACCGTGTCCTCGCGTTCTTTCGCGTACATGCTCACTACGCCGATGATCACTGCCGAAAGAAGCGCGGCAATTACTGCGCCGACCATGGGCGTAATCCAGGTGATGCCATACGCGCTGCGTACGTACAGGCTGAACCCGATGCCGGCGAGTACCGAGTGGGAAATCGCACCGGCGATGTAGCTTATTCGTCGCACTACCACGTAGCTGCCGATAACGCCAAAAGCAACGCTCGAGATTATTCCGGCGAGAAACGCGTAACGCAGGAATGGGATGCTCGGGTCGCCGAGCGCGCGGAAAAAATCGCCCATATTCAGTGGTTCCTTACCGATCTCCGTGGAGGTTCACGCCATGCTCAACGCGCCGGACGTGGCCGCCGTAGAGTTCCTGGATCATCTGGGCGGTCACCTCCGCAGTGGGATGCGCTTTCACATACATATTCACGCAGATGACCCGGCTGACCAGATCACTCACGAACCCGAGGTCGTGCGTAACAAGAAGGATGGTGAGTTGTTCGTTGAGCCGTTGCAGGAGCGCCGTCAGCTGATGCTCGACAGCCACATCGACGTTCGCGGTCGGTTCGTCAAGCAGCAGGATGTCCGGTCCGGCCGCGAGCGCCCGCGCAATCAACACCCGCTGGCGTTGTCCCCCGGAAAGGTCGGCGAAGGGGCGATGGTGAAGATCTGAGAGACCGACCTGCGCGAGCGCCTGTTCAGCCGCCTCAACGTCTTTGCGTCCGTGCAGTCCCGGTCGATTCGCGACCCTGCCCATGAGCGCAACATCGCGGACAGTTACCGGAAAGTTGAGGTCGAAGGAGGTGTACTGCGGTACGTACCCTATCCGATGTCGGGAGGTCTGCGGTGACTTTCCAAATACCGTTATCGATCCGGCAGATGGAGCGAGCAGTCCCAGAATTAACCGGGCCAGCGTTGTTTTTCCGCCGCCGTTGGGCCCGATCACCGAAACAAAGTCATTCGCAAGAAGCTCGAAACTCGCGTCCTTGAGCACCTCGATTCCGGGGTATCGGAAATCGACATGGTCGAACTTGACGACCGGTTCGCCAGCCATGCTACCACTCCTATTGCTGCGGTTGGGGGATGGACGGGCCGTCATCCGCTTCGCATACGAGATAGCGGGCGTGACAGTCATTGCACTCCTGCATGCGGTGATGTTCGGCAAACGCGTTCCAGTGACGGCGCTGATCGGGCGTAAGAATGCCGACTCCCCCGCACACCGGGCAGGCGTTCTCCAGCGCCCGCAGCACAGCCGACCGGATAAACTCGGAACGGTTCGGTATGCCTGCAAGTTCGCTTGCAAGTGCTTCGTCAACCTTGAACGTTATCACCTCGTGCTTTCGCGACATCTCCGATTCCTCTTGACCTCTGTCGGTATCACGAATATTGTAATACAGAGTAATACCAAATGGCAACACACAAGTCGGCACTTTTATTGTTCTCGCTTCTCGCTGCGTTCACTATGTGGGGATGCCGGGCCGGTACGGATCGCCCGGTGCAGACGACGGCTTCGGCGGTGCCGGAATCCGGGGTGTTGCGCGTAGTCGCGGGCGTCCTTCCTGCGAAGTACCTTGTGGAGCAGGTCGGCGGCGCTGCCGTGCAGGTTGACGTCATGGTGCCTCCCGGTCGCGAACCGCACACCTACGAGCCGACTCCCCAGCAGATGACGGAGTTGTCGCACGCGCAACTGTACGTTCGTACCGGGATGCCGTTCGAGGACGTCCTCCTGCCGAGAATCTCCTCGTCGTCGCCCCGACTGACCGTCGTGGATCTGCGGACGAACGTCCCCCTTCGAACGATCGACGGCAGCAAACGACTCACACTCGCGCCCGGATCTCCTGCTGCGGACATTTTGGACCCGCACATCTGGCTTGGACCACGGGAGCTCGCGATTGAGGCCCAAACGATTCGGGACGCGCTTGGCGTGCTGCGACCGGATAAATGGACGCTGTTCACCAATAACTACGAGAGCTTTGTCGAGCGGCTACACGCGGTGGATGCGAAGCTCAGTGCAATGCTTGCGCCCCTCCGCGGGAGATCGATACTCGTATTTCACCCCGCTTTCGGTTATTTTACGGACACCTATGGGATCTCACAGCTCGCGATAGAAACGAACGGCCGTGATCCGGGACCACGGGAGCTCCTTGAGCTGATCAAACGAGCTCGCGATGCGGGTATAAGGTCGGTATTTGTCGAACCGGAATTCTCCGAAACGACGGCACGGCGGATCGCGGAATCGCTCGGAGTTTCGGTGGTGGTGGTAAACCCGCTCGCACCGGATATCCTTGCCAACCTCGAGACGATGGCCCGCGCTTTTCTCGCGGGGTCATCCCCGGCGACCTCCCCGTAGCGTTTGCGACTGCGCGGAAACGCGAACGACCGCGCGGAAACGCGAACGACCGCTGTTTTTCGGGATGTCAACGGCATTGCATGTTTTTGCGGAAAGCGCATATAATGTCGCCGAAATCGCGCGAACGCTGCATATATATACAATCCGGTGCATGTAAGATACGCGGGACCGTAGACTCTTTCTGCGCGAGAGGACGAACGAAGAATGAAGAACCTCGTAACGGGAAACATATTGCTCGACCGCTGCAAACTGCCTCCCGAACTCGCCAGGATAGTGGAAGCCACCAACGTCGTTGTACCCGAAAGTCGCGAACACCTGCTCCAGCTTGTCTGCCTGCAAGCGGAAGATTCCAGCTGTGAAGTCGCGTATGAGGTTCCCGGTCGCGGCAGCGTGGTGGAAGCAACCGTGGCGCGATGCAAGAACGGTATCGCCGTCAATTACACGGAAACCTACATGCGGCGACGCGATCCGGACGCCATGGTCATTGCCGATGACGGTCCCACCGATAAGGTCCGGTACTCCGAGCGTTTTGGCGGCTCGTTCGATTCGGTCCGCCAGCAGACCTTCGAGTGGCTGGCGCGGCAGCCGCTTATGGTGATGCCGTTTCTGTCCGGTGACAAACACCGTGGGTATCCCACGCTCATTGTGGCGCCCGCAAATGCCGGCTTTTTTGTCGCAGGACTTGCTGACATGCAGGGTTTCATCCCCCGGGATGAGATCCCGGAAGGATTCACTCCGCGCGCGGTGATCTATGTGGCGCCGCCCTTCCGCCACACTCACTTCGATGGAAAGCAGGTTGTCATTCACAACCGGCTCCCCGGCATGCACGAGCTTTTTTCTTACAATCTCTATCCGGGTCCGAGCGCAAAGAAGGGTGTGTACGGAATTCTGCTGACGATTGGCGAAGAGGAGGGGTGGGTAACGCTGCACAGCTCGGCGGTGAAGCTCATTACTCCTTACGACAACGAATTTGTCATCGTCCACGAAGGGGCAAGCGGCGGCGGGAAGAGCGAGATGACCCAGCCCATTCATCGCGAGCAGGACGGAAGAATTCTTCTCGGAGAAAACATCGTCACCAATGAGAAGGTCTACCTGGAAATGAAGGATGCCTGCGAGCTGCACCCGATCACCGACGATATGGCGCTCGCCCCGCCCTCACTCCAGCGCAACGCAAAGAAACTCACGGTAGAAGACGCCGAGGCAGGATGGTTCCTGCGTGTCGATCACCTGACCGATTACGGCACGGAACCGAGCCTGGAGAAGCTCACCATAACACCCCCCGAACCGTTAATCTTTCTCAACCTCGAAGGGGTTCCCGGGTCGACGATTCTGATCTGGGAGCACACGATGGATTCACCAGGCAAGCCTTGCCCGAACCCACGGGTGATCATGCCGCGTCACTTTGTGCCCAACATCATCGACGGACCGGTCGAAGTGGATGTACGAAGTTTCGGCGTGCGCACCCCGCCGTGCACGCACGACAGTCCGGACTACGGAATCATTGGCATGCTCCACATTCTTCCGCCTGCAATTGCGTGGCTCTGGCGGCTCGCCGCCCCGCGCGGTCACTCCAATCCCAGCATTGTCTCGGGAGGCGGCCTGGTGAGCGAGGGCGTCGGTTCCTACTGGCCATTTGCAACCGGAAAAATGGTCCGGCAGGCGAATCTGCTGCTGGAACAGATTGTAGCAACGCCGAGCACCAAGTTCGTGCTCATTCCGAATCAACACATCGGCGCATTCAAAGTCGGCTTCAAGCCGGAATGGATTGCCCGTGAGTACATGGCGCGACGCGGCAGCGTCCGATTCCGGCCCGGTCACCTGATGGAGTCGAGGCTTTCGCTTCTGGGATATGCGCTGCCGTCGCTCAAAGTCGACGGACAGACGATCCCGAAAGGAATGCTCAGGGTCAATGAACAGCTTGAGGTAGGAAACGAGGGATACGACGCGGGAGCGAAGATTCTGCTCGATTTCTTCCATGACGAGCTCAGGAAGTACGATACCCCGGAATTGAATCCTCTGGGCCGCAGAATCATTGACGTCTGCATGAACAACGGGTCGATCGAGGAGTACGAATCGGTAATGATCGGATAATTCCGACGAACTCTGCGGCGTCGGTTGAAATGGGCGGCGCACGCTGGTAACTTCATTTCATGTCTGATCATTTTCGTATTGGGTTCGTGAGTGGGAAGCTTGGGGATGTGGACGGCGTCTCGCTCGAGGTGGACAAGTGGATCGACGCGCTCGGGAAGCTCGGACACGAGGTATTCACCATAGCCGGGCACTACCGCAGTCCACTGCAGAACGTTGCCAGGGAGAACCAGTTTCTTCTGCCGTCGATCCGATTCGGGTCTGAAAGTCAGCTCAACTACGAACGGCATTTCTTCCCCTACTTCTCGAAACTACCTCCGCACGACAATCGAAACTCGAGAAACGATCTGATCGATCAGATGATGGCTGAAGGTGCAGAGGTCGGTGCAGTCCTTCACCAGCATGTACAGGACAACGATATCGATGTGCTGGTGGGAGAAAACACCAATGCCATGCCCATGACTCTTCTCGGCGGAATCGGGATGTATCACGTTGCAACCGAGAAACGGGTCGCCACGATTTTTCATCACCACGACTTCTGGTGGGAACGCAGCCGCTTCAGCAATGCTCACATCGAAGCGCTGCTTAACCGCATCATGCCGCCGGTGGATCTGGGCCTGGAACACGTTGTCATCTCCTCGTACGCCGCTCACATCCTTTCTTCCCTGAAACGTGTTCAGCCACACATCGTTCCCAACTGCGAAGATTTTGAGCATGCCGTGACCCGGGACGACTACAATGCAGATTTCCGCGCACAGCTCGGATTCCGGGAGAAAGACATCCTCGTCGTACAGCCGACCCGCGTGGTGCGAAGGAAACGGATCGAAGATTCTGTACGGCTGGTCGCCGCGCTCGGAGACCGTTTTCCCCACTATCGTGATCGGCTCCACTACATCATTTCGCTCTACCAGGGAGACGAACCCGATGAGAACTACGTGGATGAAATACGTGCCCTTTCGGCGCAGCTCGGCGTGCAGATTCATTTCATCTCGGATCGGGTCGCCTCTGTTCGCGGACAGGACGGAGAGGGACGAAAGCTCTACACAAATCGCGACGTCCTGGTGAATGCGGATCTGGTGACCTATCTTCCGATCTGGGAAGGGTTCGGGAACGCACTGCTCGAGGCGCTCGCGGCACGCGTGCCCGTAGTGACCACTACCTACCTGGTGTACAAGACCGACATCAAAGTGATCGGAGTCCGGAACATCGAGATTCGCGATCGCTACGAAGAGGGCCGGCTGGTTATCGAAGACGACGTGCTCGACTCGATCGACGATGTAATTACGCACCCGGAGGAACGCGCCGAGCTGGTTGAAGAGAACTTTGAGACAGCTAAGCGTGAGTTTGGCTTGCAGACTCTTTCGGACAAACTCTCCGAAGTTTTCGCCGCATACGGCGACGAAATCCGCGCCTCCCGGATGCGGATCCGCAAGAGTAAGGCGCGCTATTCCGTGTAGCCCGAAGCGCTACGCCCCCGGTCGCTTCCGTCTGCCGTGTCGCCCGGATCTCTGCTCGGGTTCCGGCGGCGTCTTTTCAAAGGCCGCAATCTGTGGCCGACCATCGTACCGGCGTTTCAGCACCAGCATGGCTATTACTCCGGCCAGAAGCATGGCAAAGCTCAATATCTGGCCCATCGTGAAATCGAACGGGGTTTTCAGTAGCTCCGGAGGGGCCTGAATTGACGAAAGTCGTATCACGTACCCGATCCCCTGATCCGGCTCCCGGAAGTATTCCAGAGTGAATCGAATAATCGCATATCCGATCACGTACGCGCATACCATGAATCCGGGGAAGGTGTTGCGTTTTCGGAACACGAACCAGAGTATCAGCCACAGAACTATTCCCTCGAAGAACGCTTCGTACAACTGCGACGGATGACGCGGAAGATTCAACAGCTGGTTGGAAAACTCCATGGGAACGCCGGTCTTGTGCGCTATTTGCGAGACCCAGTCGATGTTCGCCGGGTAGCGGGGCGCATCGGGGAAAACCATACCCCACGGCGCCGTGCTGACCCTGCCCCACAACTCCCCGTTGATGAAATTTCCAAGCCGGCCGAATGTGTAACCAAGGGGAACTCCTGCGATGAGCATATCGCCCCACAGGAGCAGGTTGAGTTTCCTGACACGTGCGTAGATGGCGGCCGCGACAATTGCGCCGGTCAGCCCGCCGTGGTAGCTCATGCCCTGGAAACCGGTGAAGCGCATGTGCTCATCGAAGGGCCAGAAGATCAGCCACGGTTTGTGCAGATAGAGACCGGTCGGATCGTAGAAAATTCCGGAAAACAGACGGCCTCCGACAAGAAGTCCGATAATCGTCCAGAAGAAAAAGCTGGTCACTTCATCGGCGTCGAACTTCAGTTGTCGCTGTCTGACTTGATAAATGAAAAGCCCATACGCAATTCCGAAGGCGATCAGATACATCAGCCCATACCATCTGAACGGCAATCCCGGAATTATCTCGGGCGAAATCCATGCTGGATATTTGAGATAGAGAATCATCGGCGCCTCCAGTCAGGGGTCCTTTATTGGCCGTTCTTCAATTCGTCCGGCCGTGGTGTTGAAAACATACGCCA
>DATKUF010000222.1:0-21842 GCA_035530755.1 Spirochaetia bacterium
AACACCTCCGGCGCGGATGTCTTGCGGAAAAAGCGACGAAGGAAATAGGATCCTATGCTCGCGGCAAGACCCGATACGGCCGTGCCGGCCAGTACCCACGCCACGCCGATGGGCGCTGCGTTCCAACGGAACACGAGCCAACGCTCACTTTTCGTAAAATCAGACGGCGGCGGGTTGTACCCGCCGATTGCTACAACCACCACGATGGCAGCGAATACCGCAAGAACTATCAACGAAAACAGGATTCCCGTGAGCAGAAGAGTGTTGCGGGATGCGAGAGTCATGCGCGTATTATATCAATTGGTATGGAGAAAAAACTACAGTAAGATTGAAACTGATCGATATTGAATATGGAGGCAACGGAACATGAAGCGGTTACTCCTCGGCTGTGCGTTTTTCCTCATAGCGGGCATCGCAGCCTGGGCAGGCGACGTCGCCGTCTTCGTAAACCTTGGATTCTCTCCCGACTCGCGGGTCTTCATGTTCGCCCAGTACGGTCTGGACGTCGACGGCGGCAAGCCATTTGCCGAGCTCTATGCGGTCAACGTCTACACCAACGCGTACGTACCGGACGGCGTCAAAAAGGGGAGCTTCGACGTCCATATCTATCCTGGACAGGACGGAAGCGGAGCGCTGTACACGCTGCTCGAGAAGAACGTCGCAATTACGGAAAAGTACCACATTGATCATCTCGCCCTCGGGCGCATTGTCTATCTGCTCGTGGACGGACAGGAGCCGAAGTCACACATCGAGTTCCGTGATTTCAATACCGGCAACAGTTATGCGGTCGATCTGATCCAACGCGCGCAGACCAACGGAACGCCGATCGGCGCCTCCTTTCACATTGTATTGAAAGCAACATTGAAAGACGGTACCCAGAAGAGCTTCACCGTTGGACTTCCCGGATTTATCCGTGAAGGGGTCACCGCCTACCGCATCCGTCAGATCATACTGTCGCCCGATGAGAAGTCCCTCGTTTTTGTCGTTGATAAAGATTACGGTTCAGACCAGGGAAAGACTGTTCGTTATATGGTCGAGACCGTCAACATCCGCTGATCCGCGCGCGCTGCAAAGCTCTTCACCTGTAGTACAAGCTTGACAGTTCAAATTTCTGCCTCTACAATGCCGTAAATCTCGATTTTACGGATGTTTACCCATGGCAGAACAGATTACCCCGCGCGCGGAGAACTACTCTGATTGGTATATTGACGTTGTCCTCAAGGCCAAGCTCGCCGACTATAGTCCGGTCAAAGGCTGTATGGTCATCCGCCCACGCGGCTACGCACTTTGGGAAAAGATGCAGGCCGCACTCGACGGCATGTTCAAAGCGACCGGGCACCAGAACGCCTACTTCCCGCTGCTCATCCCCGAGAGTTTCATGCGAAAAGAGGCCGAGCACGTCGAGGGGTTCGCGCCGGAGCTGGCGGTCGTGACTCACGGGGGCGGTGAATTGCTTGAAGAGCCTCTGGTGATCCGCCCTACCTCTGAAACTATCATCTGGAGCATGTACAAGAAGTGGATCCAGTCCTACCGGGATCTCCCAATTCTCATCAACCAGTGGGCCAACGTGCTGCGATGGGAAAAACGGACGCGGCTTTTTCTGCGAACTGCGGAGTTTCTCTGGCAGGAGGGACACACCGCTCACGCCACGGAAAAAGAGGCGCGGGAAGAGACGCTGAGGATGCTTGATGTCTACCGCACCTTCGCGGAGGAATACATGGCGCTCCCGGTCTACTCGGGCGTGAAAAGCGATGCGGAGAAGTTCGCCGGAGCGGTGAACACCTACGCAATCGAAGCGATGATGCAGGACAGGAAGTCACTTCAGGCGGGGACTTCGCATTTCCTCGGACAGAACTTCGCGAAGGCATTCGATGTTACCTTCCAGAACAGCGAAGGCGGCCTCGACCTGGTGTGGGCGACCTCCTGGGGTGTCTCCACGCGCTTGATCGGCGCACTCGTGATGGCCCATTCGGACGACGCCGGCCTGGTGGTGCCGCCGAAGCTTGCGCCGGTACAGGCGGTGATCGTCCCGATTTTCAAGAATCAGAACCGGGCCGCGGTGATGGAGTACGCGACCCGACTCCACGCTCGACTCAAATCAACCATGACGGTGATCCTTGACGACGATGACAACAACTCGCCCGGATGGAAGTTCACCGAATACGAAATGGTGGGCGTGCCGATTCGTATCGAAATAGGGCCACGCGATATGGATGCCGGTAAAGCGGTACTGGTCCGACGCGACAATCGACAAAAGGAAACGGTCGATGTCGAAAGAGTTCCGGAACGGATTGCGGAGCTTCTCGCCGAGATTCAGGCCGCACTATTTGACAGGGCAAAAACATTCAGGGATGAAAACAGTTTCGACGTGGACGACTATGCTGCCTTCAAGGAAATGTTCGACGGCGAAAAGTCTGGCGGGTTCGCTCTTTCCCCGTGGTGCGGATCCGGAGACTGTGAGGCACAGGTGAAGGCGGAGACAAAAGCGACCATTCGCGTGCTCCCGTTCGGTAACGAAGAAACCGCCAAAGGGAAACGTTGTATTGTTTGTGGAACCGCCGCGCGTAACGTGGCGATCTTCGCCAAGGCTTACTAGCGACCGCTGTCGACGTTCATGTTGATAGGGACAGAGGCCGTGGTATACTCTTGGGCATGAGCGCAAAGAGCTATCGTCGCGAACCTCGCCGGCGTTCGTCGCCCCGGAAGGGATCAATCCTCGCGGCCGCAATGTGGCTGTTTTTAGGCACAGCCCACTGTTTCGCGCTCACTTTCAGTGATATCGAGGCACGTGGGGGAAGCATCTGGATCGGCAACGGCTACACCGTCGACAAGAACGGCAATCCGGTTCAGTGGAGCGATGTAAGCCCGCTCGTTGGGACGCTCGGGGTAGATCTCGGGATCCCTATTTCGCAGAACCTTTCGGTGCGCCCGGCGCTCGATCTGTTCGGTATTCAGTACGCACAGACGGCGAGCGGAAAAGTTGTTCCCACACAGATCGAAACCGCAAATGCAGTCCTGATGATCGGCGCCCTGCTGAGCGCGCCCGTTTCCTACACCTGGGATCTGAACTCGTCGCTGAGTATCAGCGCCGGGGCCTCACCGTCGTTCCTATTCCGGATACCGACCCTGTCCTACGGGACCCCGGATCGGAGTGCGATTACCAGCTACATGTACCAGTCGCTTCGGTTTTTCTACCCGGAAGTTCAGGGATCACTCCTGTACAAGTTTCAAAAGACCTTCCAATTCGGCATCGCACTCCGAGGACTGTTTCCGATCTTCCATCTGTGGGACGGCGAGAGCATGCCGATCTGGGATCAGATGATGGTCTCCGGCACCCTCTTCCTGCGATTTCTTCTCTGAGATTTGAACATAGGTCCAGGTATCGACCTCGTTATCGAGGAGAAACCTCCGTTCGTTTGCGCTCAGAGCCTGCAAGCAAATAGGCGATAGTTCCCGACACAGCGACATCGAGAAAGGCCCCGATGCTCACGAGAATCGGACCGGCAGCCTGGAGAATGAGATACCCGTTTTCCAGGCCACGTCCGTATAATCGGGAGAGCAGCGAGAGCGAAACCATCACACCGACTCCCGGAGCAGCACCGAGAAGAAAGGATGTGAGGAAGGTCAGCAGAATTACCCAGACGAACTGCACCAGAGAGAGTTCCAGACTGGAGTATGAGCGAAGCACCAGGATGAATGCGATCGCCGTAACCATTGCAGATCCACTTCGGCAGAAGACCGCGTTCAACGGAAAAAGGATCGATCCCTGCTTTCGAGGCACGCGGAGCTCCTCCCGTCCGACGCGGGTGAGGATACCCAGCGAAAAATAGGCATCGCGGGAAAAAAGCGCAGCAAGGGCCGGCGCGACCATGGCGTAAAGGAACTGGAGCGGGTTCTGCCTGCCACCAAAAAAATAGACAGCAAGCGGAATGAGCACCAGAGCGACGAGGGCCGCGGTGAAGACGATCGTGATGAAAAGTTGTCGGAAAAGCTCCATGTCTCCGAGCTGCCGCAGCTCCAGAGCGGAGTAGGCTGCAAGAGCTATGAAGCCGATTCCAATCACTTCGAACACAACACTGTTGATTCGATAGAGAATCCTCGACATCGAGTCGAACAGGTCAGTCACGGGCGAGCTGTAGAGTCCCGGCGAGTTGAGCGTAAGGCCTACGACGAGGGCAAGAACCAGAAGCGGCAGGAGGAAGTCGTGAAACTGCAGGACCTGCAACGCGTTACCGGGAAACACCTGAAGCAACAGCGCGCGGACGGTCGGGAGCGTCTGCGCAGAGGCTTCCTGGACTACAATGGGTACCCGCTCGGGCGAAAGCACAGTCACGCTCAACGCTCCGAGAAATGCGAGCGCGGCCGTTGCTGCCATGATGTAGGCAATTGCGCGCGCTATCGTGGAAAACACGGCGCGCTCCTCTTTGAGCTCGCGAATACCTGACGCCAATCCGAAGAAGACCATCGGAAAGACCACGTACTTTCCGATGTTCAGTACGAGCCTGTCAAGGAAGCGGAACAGGTCGAGAGTGTCTCCACCGTAGAGCGGAAGATAGAGCCCGATAAGCAAACCGACGATACCGCCGGCGAGAAACCTCATCCATATTTTCATGTTCGTTACATTAGACCATTTACCTTCCGAATGAGAAGAGTCCGGACTTTCCGGTGAAACGCTGCCATTTTCCGCGCGTACGCTCCGCCTTCTCCGTGCCCGCCGCGAAAACATGTCGCGCGAACTCGCTTGCGTCCGCGACCGTCGACTCGAAACCCCGGAGAATTACCGGTTCATTCTGATACGCCACGAACAACTCGTCTGCGGTGCTGTGAAAGCCGGCCGCTGCGGCCGCCTCAAGCGGTGACCCGAGAACCGCTCCCGGATGCTGGAAAACAAGGGATATCGTTCCGCTCCTCTGACGGGAAAGTTGAGCGAGGATCTCCTTGATAAGGAATAGATATCCTTTCACGTCCGAGTCGACCTTCAGTTCAATGTCCGCGGGTGAGAGCTCGTGAAAGGGTCGGAATACTTCATTTGAGGACGAATAGACGATGAAAGCCTCTTCGATGGTCGAAAGCACATTTGCCGCGCGGATGACGACTGACCGCGCTGAGAGCGGGGAGCGTCTGTTCCAGATGGTCAGGGCAAGCAAGTCCTCGGAACCTTCGGGAACGGGCGGTTTGTCCTGACCGGAATCGAGCGTGCGGAGCACTCGGGCCTTCGCGGCTATCGCTTCCTGCACGAGGGCCTCAAGGACCGGGCCGCCTCGACCCGCGATGAGAACATGTCGCTCCATGACGGCTATACTATCGGCTTTCGTGAACAGGGGTCAAGCAAAATGACTCAGCCGCCAAGCGCACCGAGGAGCCGATCCACTCGATATCCGGAGGCTGCCTCCGCTTCCCGCCAATGAAACGAGACCGCAGCGATGAACTCGAGAAGATCGGCGCGGGGTCCATCCACGTGATCGAGTACGCGAATAGCGGCGATTATCGGAAGCGCGTGCGTAAGCTCCTGATAGGGTTCTTTGCGGAACCAGACTGCGTCTTCGAAGCGGTTGACGCCGAGGAAGGCCGAAGTCTCCCCATCCGCAAGAAGAGCTTCCAGTGCATGCCGCGCCGCCTCGCGGGTTGCGTCGTTGTTCGCGGTATCCAGCTGATCCAGCCATTCTTCGTGCGCAAGCAGGGAACGAACAAGCGCCGCATAGCTTCGATATTCCCGGCTCCCATCCGCGTTGAGACCGGCGCTCAACTGGAGACGCTGCGAAAGCCGCCGAGCCAACGCCCACTCGTCCACGAGACTCCTCGTCGATGGGAATCGGCGCAACGGCGCAAGGAGCATCCAACCGGAAATTGACGCGACCACCGAGCTTTCTTCGGGAAGCCCACCGCCAAGCAGGGAAGCGGCAGTCGACACAATTCGCATCGCGATTTCGGTCACGGCCTCCGGATCCACGTCAAGCGATCCGAACTGAGCCGCGGCAGCGATAAAGTTACTGTAGCTATGTCGAAAGATCTCCGGAATAAACGGGTCGTTGTCCGGTCGTGCCGATTGCCCATAACGGAGCAGGTTGAAAATTGACCTCAATGCTGCCGGGCCCGTAAGAAGATCGAACGGAGCGTACACCGGCTCGAGAACCGCCTCCTCAAGCGCAATTTCCAGGTCCGCAATGCCGGAACCGGCCGCCATGCGTGCGACGCGCGCCCAGCTGCCGGCCTCGTCGTCTTCGACCTCCCGGATAGGGCTGAAGACCTGGCACTGGTATCCGGCGAGCCCGATCTGCAGGCCCTTTTCGCATAGCTCGACACTTTTTCGAATGAACCAGCGCTGCGAATGGAGCTCGAAAAGCAGGCAGAAGAACCGCGGCTCACGGTGGAGCCCGAACGCTTCGCCAAGATCCCGTTGTACACGCGTGAGATTCCCAGCGGAATCCTTTTGACCGAATGCCGAGGATTGCCGGATCCAGCCCCACGCTTGATCGAGCGTATTGTTGTACAGAACAATCGCCATCTCTTCTCCATGGCGATTGGAGTAGGCGAAAACGTTCTCGTTCACCGAACCGCTGTCCCGGAACAGATCGTAGAGCAGGAAGCTGTCAACATGCGCGAACAGGTACCGACGTCTGAGCAGTGGGAAAATTTCCCGCTCGTGACGGTCGAGCAGGGCTCGATCCGGTTTTTCATCCCGGTACGCTCGCCGATATTCCATTCCATACTTCTCCGAGAATCCTTCGATCTGGCCGTGTCCGAACATGGGAAGTCCCGGCATCGTCACCATGAGTGTACAAACCCCGAAGTACTTGTCGTCCCGCCCAAACTGCGCAATCGCAGTCTCCTCGTCCGGATTGTTCATAAAGTTGACGAATCGCCCGAGAATGTCGGGATCAAACTCGATCGTATTCTTGATTGTCTGGCGGTACTTCTGGTTTTCCTCATTCTTGAGCATGTTCATGAACGCGCTGTTGTATACCCGGTGCATCCCGAGCGTGCGGACGAAGTATCCTTCCATCATCCAGAACGCTTCAGCAAGAAGAAGAGTATCGGGAAGTTCGCGGGCAACCCGATCCACGACTTCTCGCCAGAACTCGTCCGGCATTGCCCGGCGAAAATCCTCCCGGCTCAACCCCCGCTCGGCGCGGGAGGGAATATCACCGCCGGTTCCCGGTTCCGGAAACCAGAGTCGCTGGTAATGGCGGGCGGCCAGAGTCATGGCGGCGTCGAACCTGATGATGGGAAAGCTCTTTGCCACCTTGAGAATGGTTTCAAGCACAGCCTCGCGAGTTTCCGGGTTGAGAAAGTCGAGTTGCGCGGTGTCGTTCCAGGGGAGATGGGTGCCGTCGTTGCCGTGATAGATATAGCGAGAGTCACCGGAGCGCAGATCGACGCGCTTGAAAACCACCGATGCGTCGGTCCGATCGTAGTAGTGATCTTCGAGGAATATGCCGATGTCGGGTCGCTCACTGAGGTTCTCACCGTTGAAGCTGTAGCCCGGATAGGGCGGCTCGGATAGCTGAATGAATCGGCCCGGGTAGTTCTCGATCCATTCGCTGTCAATTCCCGTATGGTTTGGCACCATGTCGCTCGCGAGGCGTATTCCGCGGGCGAGGCAGCGGCTGCGAAGATTTTCGAGCGCCGGCCACCCGCCGAGCTCTCCGGCGATTTCGTAGGAGCGAAGCGAGTAGGCTGAAGCCTCGGCTTCCGGGTTTCCCATCCGCCTCTTTATTGAACGGGATGCGACACTGCGTTCCCATATCCCGATGAGCCAGAGTCCGGTAAAACCCCACCCGGCCAGACGGTCCAGCTCCTCGTCCGGGATCGCGTCAAGCGTACGTATCTCGCGACCATGGGCGCGGGATAGCTGATGCAGCCACACGAGGGCGCTCTTGGCGATGAGTACAACGTCAGGCATCCAGTCCCGGTCGGGAGTGAACTGTTCAAGCTCCTCGTCCTCACGCCCGAACTGATAGACGTGCGACTCCCCCGGGCCGGGCCCGGCAAAGGCGCCCTTGCTCTCCTCGCGGAAAAGGTCCAGGCCACGAAGCACCCGCAGGCGCAGCGGTGCGATGAATGTTCCCCAGCGCTCCTGAACGAAGCGAAGCTGTTCTTCGATCGACCCGGGATGTCGACGGATCGGTTCAAGGAGAAAGTCGGTGAATTTCTTTTTCGCGGAGCCGAATCCGGGAAGTTTTCGCGCAGCGGCGACTGCTGCTTTCATCAGACCGGTGTAGTGAGGGTTGTTGCGGAGCGGTGTGTCACCAAAAAGGTCGGCAAAGTGTCGCATGGCCGGATTTTCGTTTTGCAGCCACAAGACAAAAAGGTCCTGAAAAAGCAATGCGGACTTCTGCGCGGGTTCAGCGTCCGTGTCCTCGGCGCGGGTCTTGTCAGACTGGGGTAGCGGGTACTGCGCTTCAAAGAGCTCGAGAACCTCCGAGATCTGGTCCGGCTGGAACACCGATTTGACATTCCTCAGCAACTCATCGAACAGCGGCATGCCGTTGAGCACCGTACCGCCGTAGTAATTGATGACGTGGTGGTAAACGTAGTGCAGTATCTGGGCGGCATAAATGGCTGAAACCGGAACAGTTGAATCGGGATTTCGGGCAACGTCGAGGGCGCTGTTCACCGCAGTCGCAATCTCGCGCGCCGACTGGATATCGACAGTCTCCGCTCCTCCAGACTCCGGGCGGATCGATTCGTCCAGACGGTAGCGCCTTATCGAGTCGCGGGAAAGGCGAATTCCACGTGGTGCTCCGATGTTGCCCTGTCCGGATTCGATGGCCATTCAGTACTCCTTCGAACGTGCGCTAAGGAACTTGCGGCCCCCGCGTCTTCGGTTTTCTCTTTCGGCGTTCGGCAACCAGAGCGCCAACCGACTCCACCCAGTCCGTGTGTGCGGATAGTTCTTCAACACAGAGAGAAATTCGATAGGTCCAGTTTACATTGTTGTAGGTTCCCGGAACATTGACCCGCTCGGAGGAGGGGTCTTCTGCGCGAAGCTCCCGAGAGAGGGCAAACAGGTCCTGGAGCGGGAAGACACAGATTGCCGAGCCGGTACCGAGCACAGCACGGGTCACCTCGCGAGCCGTTTCCGGCTCGTAGGCTTCGGGGCATTCGCCGGTGAGACCGATCGATTCCCAGAACTGCTGCCGCGTCGGTTCGGATTCCCACCATTCGCGGAGGGTCGTTGTGTCGTGGACCGAGGGTGCACATACGGTAAGGTAGGGATACTCATCAATCGGAATGTAGGGTTGGTCCTCTTCGTCCCACTGCCGCGCCCACCGCGGGATCCTCAGCCCAAGTATGTCAAGCGATGCAAGAACCCGCGGCACCCCGGCCGGGATCACCCCGAGATCCTCCGCGCAGGTTAGCATGGGCACTGTTGAGTTCATGAACGAGAGCAACCGACGGCCGTGCTCTTCCCATAGTTTTTCGGAGACGGCGCCGCACTGTGCAACGAGGTCTTCAAATCTTTCTATTTCCGCCTCCGAAAGTTCGCCGTAACGGGTGCAATCGCGGAACCTCCAGGAGGGTGCAAATGTTCCCGCGCCGGTTCGAATGAGCGAGCGGTCTCGATAGAGTGAGAGCAACTTCTCTTTTTCCTCCGCCTGGAGGTCGAGAGCGCTGATATCCCGTTCGCCCTTCACGAATTCGGCAAAGCGAAACAGCTCCTGAACGTCGATTCGCGAAAAACAGGTCTGCGTCACGATGGCAGCGCGATCGCCAAACAGTTCCCGGAGCCTCGCGCCCGAAACGTGCGCTTCGGCAAGCCATCGGATTCTCGCCGCATCGAACTTCGCGCCGTTCAGCTGTTTTTCGCTCATATACTCAGCCGGAGAAAAATAGCCCATGATGCCGCTCGTTTCGACTGCGGGAATAGCCCAGATCCGGAAAAATCCGAGAACGTGGTCGATCCGGTAAGCGTTGTAGAACTTGTCTGCCTGTCGGAGCCTTGCCTTCCACCAGGAGTACTGGTCGGCGGCCAGAGCTTCCCAGTCGTAGACCGGAAATCCCCAGTTTTGCCCGAGCTCGGAAAACATGTCCGGCGGCGCGCCGGCCCGCAGATCCATATTGAAAAAGTCACGGTGCGCCCATACATCGGCACTGTCCTCATCCATCAGAATCGGCAGGTCGCCCTTCAACATCACGCCCAGCTGCTGCAGTTCCTGCGAGGCGCGCAGAAGTTGTTGCTCCAGTCGCAACTGAACCCATGAATGAAACAGCAGTGCCGGTCGGGCATCCGCGCTGTTCCAGAGGGACGCAACCTCTTCTTCTGCGCTCTCCACCGCGCTGTTCCAGGTCGCCCACGGTCGCTGCTCATTTTTCTCTTTGAGATAGCGGAACGCGGCGTATTCGCGCACCCACTCGTTGTGTTCGATCCAGGCGGAAAGCTCGCCTTCGCGCTCAATCCGGTCGGCGCACGCTTCGAAAATAGCGTGGAGAAGCGAAAGCTTTTCGGCAAGGACGGTCCAGAACTGCGCGCGGGGCGCCGGTTCATACCTGGAACGTAGAGCCTCGACCGCAGCGCGAAGGGATTCGGTCGCCGTGTCTTCAAGTTCCGGCAGATCGTCGAACCTTATGTATACAGGGTGAAGAGCGAAAGCGCTGATGGCACTATAGGGAGAGCTTTGGAATCCGGTGTCGTTCACCGGAAGGATCTGAATCAGATCAAGCCCAACCGATTTACAGAATCGACCGAGGAGTGGCAGATCCGCGAACTCGCCTATTCCACAGCTCCGCTGCGACCGCAAAGAGGCAACAGGCACGAGAACTCCCGTGAAATATCGGCTGAGCTCCGGAAATTGCATGTTCACTACCCTCTTCGTTACATAATAGAGTTCGAAAGGCGGAGTGAAAAGGCGACCGGATGAATTGTCGCAATCCGGCCAGGAAATCGCCAATCGGAATGGAATACGGCAACGTATAGAAAGGGGTGCGGCAATGTTGTAGAATGCCGCAAAAATGTGGAGGCACACCATTCAGCGGAAAACATCACGAAGAATTGCAGGCACGGCTGTTCCGGTGGTGGTGGTGCTGGCAGCTATGCTTCTCGTTGTCCCGCGATTGACCACTTCATCGGCGCAGCCGGGCGATAGCAGCAGCACCGCGCAACCATCGACAAAAGTCGTAACCGATACAACCCCTGCACTGCAGGCGACCGAATATAGATCCAGCCCGGAGGGGATTCTGCAGGTTTCGCAGGATTCCGGTAGCAGTTGGTCCGATTGCACGCCGCTGCCGGCGACCTCGCGCATGCTCGCCTTCGCCCAGGACACGGCGTTTCCTACGCGCGTAGCGGCAACAACTGCGGATAATCTCTATCTTTCCGACGATAGCGGATCGAGCTGGAAAGAGATACCGATCAAGGACCAGATAAATCGCAACGTGAAGCTTACGTCGGTAGATCTTTCCCCGTTCAACCGCAGTACGATCCTTGTTGGTACCTCATTCGACGGTTTTTACGAGACCACGAATCTGGGTCGCATCTGGAAACAGCTTTCCGACACGAAGGTGCTCCGGTTCTTCTACCGTGGAGCCGGGTTCTGGGAAGAGGTTTCGTCGATACGTTACGACAGGTCCAATCCGAGCGCCATCGATTTTTCGCTCGGATATGGCTACGGCTCCTACCGGTACGACCGATCTTCGGGGAGCGTGACGCGGGTCGATTCCAAACAGCCGAATGGAGTACTCGTTTCGGCCCCGGCGTCCGTTTCCCCGGTCGAGCCGGACAGAGGCGCGCCAAAAGAGAGCGCCGCGATCGAGCGCAGGCGGCGTGCTTCCAACCGAGTCGGCATCTACCTTTCGCCCTACAGCGCCAGACCGGAAAATATCTCCGCTCATCTGGATTTTGTAAAGAAAGAGGGACTCAACAGCATTGTCGTCGATTTCAAAGACGACTTCGGCTATCTTCGGTACCACAGCAGCGTGAAAGTCGCAATCGAGGCGGGTGCGGTGCACCCACTCTTCGACGCAAAAAACCTTGTCACCGAGGCGCACGCGCGCGGAATTTACGTCATCGCCCGCATGGTCGTATTCAAAGACCGGGAGTTGTACAACTTTGAGGGCCACAAGTACGCGCTTTGGGATTCGACGACCAATGCACCCTGGGGAGTATTCCGCAAGGAAGAAGTTCCGGTCGAGACCGGTAGCGGCGACAGCAAGGCCCCCGGCGACGCCACGACGACAACCGGAACCGCAGACTCTGCGCCCGAAAAGAAGACGGAGACTAAAACCGTTCAGGTTGAATGGTGGGCCGACCCCTATTCCGAGTTTGTATGGGACTACAACATCGCGATTGCGCAGGAGCTGCAGACCCTGGGGGTCGACGAAATCCAGTTCGACTACATCCGATTTCCATCCGACGGAAATGTTTCGGCGATAGTCTCCCACTTCAAACCGCAGGGGATGGACCGCGTGGGCGCGCTTTCCGCGTTTCTAAAAAAAGCGCGCGGCGCACTTGCCATTCCGATAAGCGTCGATGTGTATGGATTCAATGCGTGGTACCGCACCGATTACCTTGGTCAGGACATAGAAGAACTTTCACGTTACGTTGACGTTATTTGCCCGATGTTCTACCCCTCGCACTTCGTTCGCGATTTCTATCAACAGATGTCCTATCTCGACCGCGCGCAGTTCATCTACGACGAGGGTTCACGCCGGGCGGAAGCCATCGTCGGCGGAAGAGCCGATATTCGCCCCTATGTACAGGCTTTTCTTCTTGGTGGGGAACTCAAGTTCGACACGCCGACCTACTGGAAGTATCTGACAAATCAGCTGACCGGCCTTGCACAGGCAAAAGCGTCGGGTTTTACCCTCTGGAACGCGTCGAACCGCTACTACATGGTAGTGAATCCGTTGTTGCCCTACACGCAGAAATACTCTGACGCCGCGTTGCCGCCGCAGATCTCGGCGAGACAATAGGCCGCCTATTGCATCTGATTGAGGCGGTCGCGGATTCGCGCCGCCTCTTCGTAGTTTTCGTCTTCGATTGCTTTCGTGAGCTCTTCCTCGAGCTTTCCGCGTTCGCTGTCCTGCACGGTTTCGGTCACCGTAAGCTGCGATTCGTCTTCGGTTATCAGATTTATCTCGATCCCCGCCTCTTCGACCACCGAATCGGAAATGAAAACCGGGCAGTGAAGCCGCGCCGCGAGTCCAAGTGCGTCGGACGGTCGAGAATCGATGGAGAGTTCTCTTCCTTCCTGTCTCATCTGGATCTTTGCGTAGAAGGTGCCGTCCTTTAACTCCGTAATCTCGACCCGTTCGATCTTGACCTGCAGCTGCTCGAGAACGGTAAGGAACAGATCATGCGTGAGCGGGCGCGGCATCGGAACTTTTCCAAGACCAATCAGAATGGACTGCGCCTCCAGCTGGCCGATGAAAATGGGGACCGCCCGTTCGGATTCAAGCGGTTTTACCAGAACAGCGTTACCTTTGTCTGTGCGTGCAACTGTCCAGATTTCCGCTTCCACCAGCATACATTTCCTTCTGACACATACTACGTCAAGCGTCTGTGTTTATCAAACGGTCGGCACTCCCCGGCAACCGTCCACCAGCGAATAACTTACTCGAATCCGGAAGCTGCGACAAATTCCACCCCGTTGCGGAAGACAGCACCGGCCGCTTCTGCGTCGACGGCTGACCTGTTCCAGTGCGGATGATTGGTCGACGCAAGAAACGCCTCCGGATGCGGCATCATGCCGAGAATTCGTCCGGTTCGATCGGTGATGCCGGCGATGTCATCCTCGGAACCGTTCGGATTTGCGCCTTCGTAGCGGAAAGCCGTCAGATTCATTTTGTGAAGGACCGTGCGGATCCGATTGTTGGCCGTTACGAATCTTCCCTCGCCGTGGCGAACGGGCACGTCAATCGCGCCTATACCGCGCAGCCAGGGCGATCGGTTCTCAGGATTCGCCCGTATCGTTACCCATCGGTCCTGGAAGATCCCGTTGTCGTTGTGCACAAGCGACACCTCCGGAAGCTGCCTGTTCTGCAGATCCGGGAGGAGACCGCTCTTGACCAGCACCTGAAAACCGTTGCAGATACCGATCACGAGTCCGCCGTCGGCTACGAACGCAAGTAGCTGGACGAGCAGATTGCGCCGAAGGAGGAAGGCGGACACCTTGCCTGAGCCGAGGTGGTCACCAAACGAAAATCCACCCGGTATTGCGAGAATTCGGTAGCCGGCAAGAAGCGCGGGATTTTCAAGCAAGTCGTGCAGATGCTGTTCCCGAACCCATCCGCCCGCGCGTCGAAAAGCTTCGCAAAGCTCCTCCTCCGCGTTGATCCCATACCCGGTTACGACGCAAACGCCTACCACTGCGCAGCTCCTTCCGCGTCTTCGATCGGCTGCTTCCAGGCGCGCGACAGCTCCTCGATCGGGAACACAAGTCTGTCGGGCACGGCAAACGTCAGCCGCGGTTCATCAATCACGCGCCCTATGTTGAACAGAACGCACGCCGCCATGATCTTCTCGAACCGAACCGCGTTCTGCTCGGCAACCTCGATGAGAAAGCGTGACGGTGTCTCCGAAAAGAGCCGTACCAGAGGGCCGTCCGGTTCGACCGCCGTCAGATCGATATCGGCGCCGAGTGCTCCTCCGATCGCGGCCTCCGCGGCAGCAACCGCAAGTCCCCCGTCGGACAAATCGTGCGCAGACAGGAGGAGTTGTTCATCGATGGCAAGCGCGACAGCGCGGTAAAGACTCCGCGCTTCCTCCAGCCGTACGGTCGGCACAGTCGAAAAGGCCGGTTCCACCGGACCGTCGACGGCACTTCGCGATACCGCGCGCTCCAGCGCGCTGCCTCCCAGTTCTGCGCGTGTCGCACCCGCAAGGTAGAGGAAGCTTCCCGGGCGTTTGAAATCCGGGGTAATCGCCTTGCGTGCGTCGACGATGACGCCAAACAGACTCACCAGGAGTGTCGGCCGCACCGAAATCTTTCTCCCGCCGATCCGGGCGTCGTTTTTCATCGAGTCTTTTCCCGACACCAGCGGCAGGCCGTAGGCTATGCACGCCTCCTGCAGTCCCCTGCACGCGCGCACGAGCTGCGCGAGCTTGAACTCGCCGTCGGGAGTCTCTGCGGAAAGCACCGGATCGGGCCAGCAGAAGTTATCCAGCGCGGCCGCGTGGTCAGGATCACCGCCAAGAATAACGTGGGACCGGTAGGCCTCATCCACCGCGCACAAAGCCATGGCGTAGGTATCGTAATCACCGTACCGCGGGCAGATTCCGTGAGTGACGGTGATCCCGCGTTTTGAATCATAAAGCGGGGTGATGACCGCTCCGTCAGTTGGTCCGTCGCTTGATTCGCCGCAAAACGGTTTGACCACAGAGTGACCCTTCACTTCGTGATCATACTGACGCACGAGAGTTTCCTTCGACGCGATATTCGGATCGGAGAGCAGCGACAGGACAAGCCTTTTGAGGGTAGATGCGTCGGCGGGATAGGCGGTCTGGTCGGACCGGGTCAACTCCCGGGTCGAAGGCCGGCTTTCGATTCGCGGCCACACAGCCGAGAGCTCCATCTGCGGAAGCCCACTGTGCAGGAACTCGAGGGCGAGGCGGCAAACCGGTTTGCCGTGGAAGTCGATGTCGACAAACCCCGATTTGGTGAACTGACCGATGACTGTCGCCTCCACGTCGCGGCTTCGTGCGAGGTCGAGGAGCGGATCCAGAGTGTCGGGTGAAACCGCGAGGCTCATCCGTTCCTGGCTTTCGGAGACCCAAATTTCCCAGGCAGCGAGACCGGCGTACTTCGTCGGGCAGGCATCGAGGTCGACGTGCACACCGCCGCAAGTTTCCGCCATCTCCCCGAGTGAGGAGGAGAGGCCACCGGCGCCGTTGTCGGTAATGCCGCGGAAAAGCCTGAGATCGCGCGCTTCGAGGAGAAGATCGGTCATTTTCCGTTGAGTGATCGGATCACCGATCTGCACCGCCGACGTGGGTGACGCTTCATCGAGCACCTGCGAGGAGAAGGTCGCGCCATGGATCCCATCCTTCCCGATCCGCCCGCCGACCATGACCGCAAAATCTCCAGGCTCGATCTGTTTCATCCACCCTTCTTCCTCGCCGATCCAGGCAGGGAGGATCCCACCGGTCCCGCAAAAGACCAGCGGCTTTCCGGTGAAGCTCTCGTCAAACAGAAACGCGCCGCCTACGACCGGAATTCCGGACTGGTTTCCCCCGTCGACAATGCCCCGGTGTACTCCCTCCATCACCTGGCGCGGCGGAAGCAGCCCCGCCGGAAGCGATTCGTCGGGCGTGCCGGGAAACCCGAAACAAAGCACGTCGGTGTTCCAGAGCGGTTTTGCGCATTTTCCGGTCCCCAGGATGTCCCGGTTCACCCCCACAATGCCGGTAATCGCCCCTCCGTAGGGATCAAGAGCCGAAGGCGAGTTATGGGTCTCAACCTTGAAACAGATCAGGTGATCATCATCGAAGGAGATAACCCCGGAGTTGTCGTGAAACACCGACTTGAGAAACGGGCGCGACGGCCGCAGCGCATCGGTCGTCGCACGAATGTAGGTGGAGAACAGCGACTCGATGATCTGTGTCGGGTTTCCCGGGGTCGATTCGTCGCGATAGGAAATTCTCGCGTTGAAAATCTTGTGCTTGCAATGTTCGGACCAGGTCTGTGCGATCATTTCGAGCTCGACATCCGTCGCGGCCCCGGTGAGCCCGGCCCCCTCGCGGTCGCGCACGACCCCGAGGTCGGCGAAATAGCGCCGTACGGCGTTCATCTCATCAAGGCTCAATGCAAGCAGACGGGATCTTGAAAGTACGGAAAGATCCCGATCCGACATCCCGGCCAGGTCGTAGAGCTCGACGCTGTCAGAACTCTCGCTCACGAGTGCCGGGTACCAGCCGGCGAACCGCGCGCCCGCACGCCATTCGGATTGACCGATGATGCGGGCTTCCTGGATGAGCGGATTGTACAGGGCGGCGGCTATTCGCCGTCGGACCGCCTCATCCGCCTTCGGCAGATGAACGGCGTACATCACCGCCGATCGCACGTCGAAACCTTTGTCGACGTCACGTGAAGCTGCCGCGTCAGCCAGAGATGTCGAAAGCGCGTTTCGAGCGGTCGCGCCGACCGGATCGGCGACGCCCGGCCGGTGGATCACCTCGACAGCGAAATTCCACAAAGTCCGGATAGTTCCCAGCAGTGGAGAATCGATACTCATCTCCTGGGCGACGGGGTCGAGAAAGAGATCTGCCAGCAGTGATGGTGAACAGGAATCCTCGTTGATGAGGTAGACGTCGATAATCGACAGGTCCGGAATTTCCGCGTTGCAGTGACTGCGAAGGCGGCCGAGAAGCTTTGCCGCCCGTCCATCGGGCAGATGGGCCTTATATGCTATCTCAACGCGCATAGATGGCCGAAGAATACCAGATCCGGCAAAGTTGTCATACCCGGCGGTTGACTAACCGGTGCGCGCGCAGTACAAATTCATCTCATAAGATGAACCTTTTAAAAAAGGTAAGGACCAATGCTTTTGGATAACGGCATCTTTTTTGCTTCCGGTTCGGTAGTCTGGAATCTGCAGAGCACGGACAAGTTTGACGCGATTCGCGAGGTAATTCACCATACACCGGTATTTCGCACCGTTGATGGGCTGGATCTGGAACGACTTGAAGAGACCGTGATTGCACGAGAAAACCTGCAGTCGACCGGTTTCGGCCACGGAGTCGCTATCGCACACGGTCGGACCCGGGATATCGATGGACCGCGGATTGCGCTCGGCGTGAGTCGAAAGGGAATCGAGTTCCAATCGATCGACGGCAAGATGGTCCACCTGCTTTTCGTGGTAGCCACCCATCCGTCCATGCCGATGGACTATCTTCAGATACTTTCGTCGCTCGTTTCGCTCGTGCGCAACGAGATGTTCCGCGGCGAGCTGCTTGGCTGCTCCTGCGCCGATGACGTCGAGCAGAAGCTGCGTCGCGCCTTTTACACGGCAATGCTGCAGGTGAAGGAAAAAAGCGCAGAAGTGGAGAACCGCGGAAACCGCAACCGGTCGGACGGCGCGCGGACGAGCTTCGCCGCGGCGACATGAGGAATATCTTCCAGAATGTTCGAGATTAAGGACCTCTCACATGCAGAAAAGGTATTCTTCGCTGGTTGCCTCCGTGGGATGATACTGGCGGACGGCTACGCGAGCGATGAGGAGATCGCCGGCCTTGATGCGCTGCGTGACCTGTCGCACTTCGAAGATCTCGATGCCTGTCTCGAAGAGTTTGAGTCTGCGGTCCAGGATGAGGAAAGCTTCTGGGTCATGGCAGCCGCAGTGGTTCGTTCGGACGCCCAAGATCTGATACTCCGCCGACTCGATGAAATCTCCCGCATGGACGGATATAAGAGCACGAATGAAACTCTGTTCTACGATCGGTTGAAAAGTACCTGGTCGTAATCCCCGCCTGGTCTAATTTCCAAAGAAATCAAGCGTCGCAAAGTAGTCCTGAAGAGTCTCCGCCCGACGGATTTGCTGAACCGATCCGTCGCTTCGCAGGAGAAGTTCGGCCGACCGCAGTTTTCCATTGTAGTTGAACCCCATCGCGTGTCCGTGCGCGCCGGTGTCGTGGATCGCAATCAAGTCACCGATCCGGACTTCCGGCAGCCTGCGATCAATCGCAAACTTGTCGTTGTTCTCACACAGGCTCCCGGTGACGTCGTAGGTATGATCGGCCGCTTCCTGTTCCTTCCCGAGGACGGTGATGTGATGATAGGCGCCGTACATGCCCGGACGCATGAGGTTCGCCATGCTGGCGTCCAGGCCCACGTACTCCTTGTAGGTGCTCTTCCGATGAATGATGCGACTCACCAGGTATCCGTAGGGCCCCGTAACCACCCGGCCGTTCTCCATGACAATGCGAAGCGGATCGAGTGCGGTCCCGGCAATGCTCTTTTCGTAGAGCGCGCGAATTCCGGTTGAAACCCGCTCGTAGTCGACCGCCGACTCCTCGGGTCGGTAGGGGACGCCAATGCCTCCGCCGAGATTGGCAAACTCGATGCGAACACCGGTCTTTTTATGGACCTCGAGCGCCAGGTCAAAAAGTATCTGTGCCGTCTCGACGAAGTAGTCCGGATTAAGCTCGTTTGAAGCCACCATAGTGTGAATGCCAAACCGCGTGCATCCTTTCCGTTGGGCAATGCGATAGCCCTCGATCATCTGCTCCCGGGTAAAGCCGTACTTCGCCTCCTCCGGCTTCCCGATAATTGCATTGCCCTGTTTCAGCCGACCCGGATTGTATCGAAAACAGACGAGCCCCGGCAGACCGACCTCCTTCTCGAGGTATTCAATGTGGGAGATGTCGTCGAGATTGATGATCGCGCCGACTTCCACGGCCTTTCGGTATTCGGATGCAGGCGTGTCGTTGGAAGTGAACATGATCTCACCGACGCCGGCACCCACATGTTCTGCAAGGACGAGCTCGGGAAGAGAGCTGCAGTCGAAACCCATCCCCTCTTCACGAAGAATCCTCATGATTGCCGGATTCGGGAGCGCCTTGACCGCAAAGAAATTGCGGAAACCGCCGGGTACCCAGGAAAAGGCGCGTCGGAACCGTTGCGCGTGCTCCCGAATCGCCTTCTCGTCGTAGATGTGAAACGGTGTGGGATACTTCTCAGCGAGCCCTTCGGCGAACTCCCGGGAGAACGGTACGCTCTTCTTCGTCATGGCCACAAACATAGGGGGTCCCGGTGGCGTTCGTCAATTGGCAAATAATACTTGACTAAAGCCATCATGTATATTAGTATCGAGATGTGGGTTTGGTATGATAGTGAGTGCATGACTGCTCTTCACTGTCACTCCGTGGTGGTGGTTTCCGGATCTTGCGTTGCCTGGTTCGGAATCATGTTAAGCAGGAGACGGGTTCATCGCGGTCTCCTGCTTTTTTATTGCCCATGGGCACGGACCGGCGACTATTTCGTCGCGAGGTTGAACACGCCGTCCCACTCCGGCGCCGGAGGCTTCTTCCGGAACGCCTGGCAGCGGTCCAGATAGTACTTCGTCGGGCCGTCCTCAGGATAGAGTTCCACGACTTTCTGAAATTCCCTTTCGGCCTCAGGGTATTTCTTCTCCTCGAAGAGATTCAGCCCTCCGTTGAACAGTCGAAGCTTGTTTATGATCTTTTCGTCCTGGTCGACTGTTTCGCGTTCTCCGATCAGCTCGTACAGACGAATCGGTTCGGAAATACCGACGACTCGAACCCGGTCGAGCTTGCGGATCGAGAATGCGCGATCGGTGGCACGGTAGGTCGCTTCGCTGATCAGAATCCAGGTACCGTACTGCTTGTTTACCCCTTCGAGCCGCGCGGCAAGGTTGACGTTGTTTCCCATCATGGTGTAGTCCATGCGGTTGAGCGTGCCCATGTTGCCGACGACCATCTCCCCGGTATTTATTCCGATTCGAGTGAGCAGCGCGGAAGGCGAGGCTTTGGTTTCGAGAAACTCGATGTTCATCTTTGCCTCCAGCTCCTTCATCTTCAGCGCTGAACGACAGGCGTTCACCGCGTGGTTTCCGATGTTCACCGGCGCGCCAAAGAAGGAAATGATCGCATCGCCCTCGTACTTGTCGATGGTACCTCGCTCCGCAAGTATCGCGTCGCTCATTTCCCCCAGATACCGGTTGAGCAGCCGGACCAGATCTTCCGGGTCCATCTGCTCCGAAAGCGTCGAGAATTTCTGCACGTCGGTGAAAAGGGCGGTGAGTTCCGCTCGCTTACCGCCGAGGGAGAGGCTGTTCGGATCGTTGACGATCTGAGTAATGACATCAGGCGACAGGTAGTGGTTGAAGGCGTTTCGCAGGAAGGCTTTCTCCCTGCCGACGCGCAGAAACTTGATGATTGTCAGGATGACGAATGTCAGCGCGACCGAGACAGTCGGCGTCAACAGGTTGATGTAGACACCGGTGAATATGAAGTAGAGCGATATGCCGAGTATGACGAGTGCGGTAGCCGTCAAACCGACGGCGATTGAGGGTCCGCCGGCCATGTTCCGGATGACGAGGCTCACGAGAAATGAAAAGAGCGCCGCAATGACGATCGCGACCCACCACTCTTCATGATCGAGGAACTTCTGCTGGATGATCGTGTTGAAAACCGACGCGTGCGTCCCAACATTCACATACTTCTCATCGAATGGGTTTACCCCGATATCGGTGGTCGACGTGGAGGTCCAGCCGATAATGATGAAGGCATTCGGCAATGCCTTCGCGAGCGTCGCCCGCACATCCATCAGCTTCTTGTAGATCTCCTGCGAGCTGCCGAAGAAGCTTTTGACGTCGGTTTTCAGCCCTTGGTAGTAGGTCTTCTGGTCGGCGGCGAGGTTGGGAGTGGCAAGCACCGAATCGATCTGCTGCTGAATATCGCCCTCGGCCGATCCGTTCAGATATTCTCCGACCTGCTGAAAAAACAGTTTCCGGTCGTCACGGTAGGCCTGGCGCAGCTCGTCGGTCGGGTTCTTGTAGAGCTCTTGTTTGACCGCCTCCGCATCGGTGTAGGGCTGCATGAGCGGCGTGGAGCCGGTCCACACAGAGAAGTAGCCCGCCTGCTGCATTGCGCCAAGATTGTGCAACAGATCGGATAACAGGTGGTCATGATAGAGCAGGTTGTAGTAGGAGAGATGTCGGAAACTATTGTTGAAATTCTTGGGCGGCCAGTTAATCAGCATGGTTCCATCGGAGGCGAGGGGGATGTCTATATCCGTCTTCTTGTCCGACCCGGGCAAAACCGCGTTCCTGAGAACGATGTCGTCTTTATTGACCACAATCTGCGGATTGTGCAGTACATCGAGCATTGGACCAAAGACAAGCTGCGGAAAGTAGACCTTGTCATACTTGTACAGAAGGTCGAT
>DATKUF010000223.1:0-10429 GCA_035530755.1 Spirochaetia bacterium
GAGGACGCGGGACGAATCGCAGCATCGGCCGGCGGGATCAAACGTATGGGTCTGATTCACTACAGTCCGCGGTACACCGAGCGAGACCTGAAGAGGCTCGTGCGGGACGCCCGGCATCACTTTCCCGAAAGTTTCCTGACGCGGGATCGGATGGACATTCCTATTCCTTACGAGGACTGAAGCGAATCGGTGCAGTTAGAGATCAGAATACGAGGTTGCCAATGATTGACCTGGAACGTGTCGGCAAACGGTACGGTGCGTTCGAGGCCGTCCATGACGTTTCTTTTTCCGTCGGCGGTCACGAGATCGTTGGCCTGCTCGGCCCGAACGGTGCAGGCAAAACAACGATCATGAAGATTCTCACCTGTTTTCACTTTCCGACCGCCGGGTCGGTAACGGTGAACGGATTCGATATCTATCAGGATGCGCTTTCAATAAAGCGGTCCATCGGATACCTTCCCGAAAACGCTCCGGTATACGCGGATCTCACCGTGCTCGAGTACCTCGACTTCATTGCCGAAGTGCGATATCCGGGGTCAGGCAGAGCCGGGGGTGAGACAGCCAGGATCCGGCGTGAACGTCTGGACTGGGCTATTCTCGAATGTGGTCTGGGCCCCGTGGCGAACCGCAGTATTTCAAAGCTTTCCAAGGGGTTCCGGCAACGTACGGGTCTCGCGCAGGCGATCCTCCACGATCCGGCCATTCTCATCCTCGACGAGCCGACGAGCGGACTGGACCCAAATCAGATCATCGAAATCAGACGTCTCATCAGGAAGCTCGGTCGCGAGAAGACTGTCATACTTTCGACGCACATCCTGCAGGAAGTGGAGGCGGTCTGTGATCGAGTCCTGATTCTGAATGAAGGGAAGATTGTCGCCGAGGGAACCACGGAGGAAATCGGTCGGGGAATGAGGGGGGAGGACGTCTTTGTGCTGGAGTTGAAGTTCGCAGGTTCGTCGCCCACGGAATCGGCTTTGATGGGCATCCCGGGGGTAAGCCGCGTGGCACGGTTCGAGTTGGAAAGCGATGGGCAACGCCTGCAGGCACACCTGTCAATGACTCAGAGCGCGGGCAACGCGGAAGCGATATTCGACTGGGCCGTGTCGGGCGGGTACAAGATACTTTCCATGACTCGTCAGCGAGTGAGCCTCGAGGACATCTTCACCAGCCTGACATCGGGAGGGGGCGCCGGCCGTGAATAACGTGTTGTCCATTCTTCGCAAGGAGCTGCGGTCCTACTTCAATTCCCCAATAGCCTATATTGCTGTGCTCTTCTTTCTCGTGTTCACGTCGGTCTGGTTATTCTACATTCAACAGTTTTTCGCGCAGAATGTGGCCGATTTGCGCGGTTACTTTGCCATCATGCCACTTGTCTTCATAATCCTCCTGCCCGCAATAACCATGCGGGTCTGGGCCGAGGAGAACAAACTTGGCACCGTCGAGCTTCTGCTCACGCTTCCCTTTCGCGAAGGGGAGGTGGTTCTCGGAAAGTTTTTCGGCGCGTTTTCGCTGCTTCTCATCATGATAATGCTCACAATTCCGGTGCCCCTCACGGTAGTGCGAACAGGTCACTTCGAGATGGGTCAGATATTCGGTCAGTATATCGGCCTTGTTTTTCTCGGCGGCGCCGGGATTGCGATCGGCCTGTTTATTTCCTCGGTTTCGACGAACCAGATCACCGCCTTCATCCTGAGCATTGTCGTGCTTCTGTTTCTTACACTGATAAACAGAATCAATGCTGCGACGGAAGTCGGGACCGGATTCGCCGGCTTCATCAACTATCTCTCTCTGGACTATCACTTTCAGAGTTTCATCAAAGGACTGCTCGACACGCGAGATCTGGTTTACTATCTGCTTCTGATCATTGCGTTTCTCTACATGAACATGAAAGTCCTGGTCTTCCGGAAGTGGAGGTAGCAATGACGCGGAAGACCCAGGAAATGATCGTTGTCACGATGGTCGGCGCTGTTGTGGTCCTGTTTGCGCTGAACTCCGTCCGATTCTTTTCCCGTGCGGATATTACCGAAAACCGAATCTATACGATCTCGAAAGTTTCGCAGGAGCTTTTCGCGAAAATTCCGGATCAGGTCAGCATAACCTACTACGCATCCGATCGCCTTAAAGCGCTGACACCCGAAGTGCAGCAGATAGAGGATCTCCTGGTGGAATACGCGGCCCAGTCCCGCGGAAAAGTGAAAATATCGTTCACCGACCCGATCAAGGCGCACGTCGAGCAGCAGATGCAGGGTTTGGGAATCGTCCCGCAGCAGATTCAGGTGGTTCAGCAGGACCAGCAGAGTCTGGCAACCGTCTACAGCGGCATCGTAATCAGCTATCTCGACCGAACCAAGGCGATCCCGGTTGTCTTTGATACTACAACGCTCGAATATGATCTGACTTCTTCGATTGAACACCTTCTTGCAAACACACAACCGGTCCTGGGTGTCATCACCGGCGATGATGGAAAGTCGCTGAACCAGAACTATCGGCTTCTCGGAAACGTGCTGTCGCAGTATTACACCGTGAGGCAAGTCCAAAGCGGCGAGACGATTCCGCCCGATGTATCGGTTCTGTTTGTCCTGGGTAACCAGAATCTGGATGATTTTGACCTGTTCCCGATTGACCAGTACATCATGGGCGGGGGGAAAGTCCTTTTTGCAGTCGATGGAGTAGCCGTGGATCTGCAGCGCAATCTTTCCGCCGCGCCGATGGGCGAGTCGCCGCTGCTGTCGATGATCGAGCACTATGGTATCAAGGTCGGACAGGAGCTCGTCCTTGACACGCACAATCGCCGGATACCGGTGCGGGAGCAACAGGGCCAGATAGCGGTGCAGACGCTTCATCCCTACCCAATGTGGGTCTCGATTCTGCAGCAGGACGTGAGCCGCACAAATCCAATAACTGCCCATTTTTCCGGGCTCGACCTCCTGTGGCCGAGTCCGCTCACAGTCTTGAAACGGGAAGGGGTAACGGCACAGGCGCTCGTGTCGACATCGCAGGAATCCTGGCTCATGAAATCGCCGTTCGTTACGAATCCGTCGCAGCCGGGCGGGATGCAGAAGGACGCTTCTACGAACCCGGGCCCATTCACCGTGGCGGCGACACTCACGGGAACATTCGAAAGTTACTTCTCCGATAAGCCAATCCCGACGCGTGAGGGAGTGACGCGAGACTGGAAAGTGGTCAAGAAACAGGTCGAGTCCTCTCGAATGATCGTTGTCGGCAATACGGAATTTGCGAGTGATCTCGCTCAGTATTCGAACAGCAGTTACAACATGAGCTTTCTCGCTAACGCGGCGAGCTGGCTTTCCAGCGAGGATCAGCTGCTCTCCATTCGCACGCGTGCGGCCAGAGATCTCAGACTCGACGCTATTCAGAATCCGGCCGCTCGACAGTTCGCGTTCTTTTTCTCAGAGCTTCTCAATATCTTTGTGATCCCGATTGCGGTAATCATCTTCGCATTCCTGCGCATGTACCGCAGACGCGAGCGTTCCTACCTCTTGCAGGCGCCCCGGGACAAATCCGACACGGGAGGGGCCGATTGATGGAGTTTCGGAGAAAGGTATCGGTACTTGGCGCTTTGATCGGCATGCTTACTGTGGCGCTCATCGCGGGGGTAGCCTTTTCCGCCCAATATCGCGGTATCGCAGAAGCAAACCAGCCGCTTCTCCCCTCTGTCAGACCGGACCTGGTGAACGCAATTGAAATCGAGGACCGATCTTCGGCTGACGCAGTGACGGTGGTGAGGCTGTCGCGACCGGCCGGGGGAAACTGGGAAGTTATGACGGGCGATGAAAGTTACCCGGCGGACAGCTCGAAGGTCAGGACTTTTCTCTCGGACCTTGCGAATCTACAGAGCACGCGCACGGTGACCACAAATCCTGCCTTGTACAAGGAATTCCAGCTTGATGACGCCCAGGCGAGCACGGTGACGCTTACCGCGGCACATGGCTCGAAGGTGAGCGTGTACTACGGGAAAGACGCTCTCGAGGGCGGGTACGTGCGGATTGGAAATGATCCCACCGTCTATCTGGGAAACAAGTCACTCAGCTTCTACGTGAACCGCGTTGCTCATTCCTGGTACTATCTGCGGCTTCTTCCGGCGTCGATTTCCAATATCAATATCCAGTCTGCTCAGGTGGATTTTCTTCCGGGTGCCACTGCGGAAGAACTCTCACTCGTGAAAGAACCGGACAGAGTCGACGACAGGCTCCCGGCCGCAGTTCGAACGTCGGGTTACCGGCTTGTCAGGCGAGCGACAGACGGAAACCCGAATGCCTGGTTTTACGAGCGGGATCTGACCATCTCGCTCGACCAGGCCCAGGTGGAGTCAACGGTGCGCGAGATGATCATGCTCGAGGGAGTAAACTTCGCGGCGGCGACAGTGAGTGAGAGCGAGGCGGGAGTGAAGAATCCCGGAATACGACTTACGATCACTACCGGTGAGGGACGCGAGTATTCTCTCGCCATCGGTCATTCTGCGACAAAAGACACCTTCTACGTGCTTCCGGGTGGCGCCGGTGTAGAGACGGATAAAGCGGGCCGACCCTACATCTATGTGGTAAGCCGCTACTATCTGGAGCGGGCGCTCACGCCGATCAGCTCGCTCGAGTCCAAGCGCGCAACGGCCGGCGGGGCGCCTTCCTCCAACGGGTCATCAAACTAGTTCGAGCTGAGGATGCCCGCCTACGCGCCGTCTTTACCCGCGACGTAGGCTCGGTACTTCTGAGGATCGGGATGGAAACCAACTATCGTCGCCGTAGCGTCCCGTGATGCGCGGATCGCCGCCTGGCGCGCCTCTTTCAGGAGCTGTGTGCCGTCGGTGAGCCGTCCGTTTCGCGAGCTCAACCCGATTTGGGGACTGGTGAGCCGGTGCTGCCGGACAAACGGAACTGCCTTCTTCTGGAACGCCTCCGCTGATTTGATCCCTGCATTCAATTCTGCATTGGGAATGATCACCACGAAAGATTCCTGGTCGTACTCAAAGGCAAGATCTTCGAAAGCGAAATGCGACAATACGAGATTCGCTGCCGGGACATAGAGGTGTGCCTGGTCTTTCAGGCCGGGGAAACGGATCACGAGTGCGGAGAGATCCTGCTCATTGAATGCAGCCCGTTCGAGCTCGAGGGTCAAGCGACGTTCCAGATGCCCGCGGAAGCTCAAACCGGTTCGTTGAGAGACCAGTCCATCCGGCCGAGATTCAGACGGTTGACCGCGCGCGGAATCCGCAGATTCAGCGAAGCGTGTCCGAGCGACCGGAAGGAGGTCCATATCCGGTTCAAAGGCGATGGGCCCGTCCTGCCGTTCTCGGGCCGGATCGACGGCCCGGAAGCCGCTGGATTGGTTGTCGAGGGGCGAGGCGGTTTTCGTTCCGGCGACGGCCGGGCGCCGTTGCGAGGTAACCATGAGAAGCACGGTTATGAGAAGCGTCACCAGCGCGTACAGGAGAATCAGGACCAGAGTGTCACGCAGGAGCGGGAAAACATCAGAGTTGCCGATCACGGTGTAGAGGCCGGTGACGAAATAGGTCCGTGAATTATTGCTGTCGAAACTGTCGGTGACCTTGAGCGTCGTCAGCTCATTGTAGCGGAGTTGCGGTATGCCGACGGTGCGCGAAATGTTCTGTTCGCCGGAAGGAAGGAAGTCCTTATTTCTCGCCCACAGATACTCTGTTCCGCCGGTATACGAATAGATTACGAGGACCTGGACCATCGGTGTCTGAACGACAAGCCCGCGCATCGCGTCGCGAAACCGTTCGTCGGACACGGCAGGACCGGAAAGAGCCTCCCGCGCCGTTTGTCTGACGAGCTGCAGACTCGCAGATGCCGCAGAGGCGTTCTCGACCCTTGCCAGGTTGAGCCGCAGTACAAAGATGACCGCAAGAATCATAAAGAACACGACGGTGACGATCGTATACACTACACCGAGCTTCTGTCCCATACCGTTCATTATACGCAAAAATATCAAAATGGGAACTGATATTTTGTGTGCAGCGCGGACGGGATCGGTCCGGGAGATTTCGGCTTCTCATACCGCTCGGCTGGGTTTACAATCAGAACGTGAAAGTAAGAAAGCGATCTCTTTCTTCCGGATGGTACCCGGACGACGTGCGTGGAATCGAGGACTGGTTTGAGGAGTGGAAAGAGAAATCTCCGCCGGCCGCGGCAGGCGAGATGGTCGCGGGAATCGTCCCGCACGCGGGATGGTATTTTTCCGGGGATCTGGCGTTTCTCGTGTTCAATTCGATCGATTCGACGGTCGATACGGTAGTCGTCGTCGGAGGACATCTGCCCGCAGATGGCCCTGTCTACGTCGCACCCGAGGACGCGTACGACACGCCGCTCGGCCAGGTTCAAGCCGATATCGAACTCCGGCGTGCGATCATTCGCGAAATGCCGTGCGAAGATGATCACGGCACCGATAACACCGTTGAGGTGCAGCTTCCGCTTCTGCGCGGCCTGCTCCCCGGCTCACGCGCGCTTGCGTTGCGGGCACCCGCGGGCCATTCGGCAGTGCAGCTCGGACTCGCGATCGCAGCGGCAGCCGAGCGGCTGAGCCGCAAAGTCGCAGTAATCGGTTCATCCGACCTGACACACTACGGTCCCCAGTATCGTTACAGCCCCATGGGGGTGGGGGAAACCGCGCTCCGCTGGGTCAAAGAGGTGAACGATGCCGAAATGATCCGGTTTTTTGTAGATCTGGACGCGCAGGGAGCGATCATGTTTGCGCGCGAGCATAGGGCTGCCTGTTCGGTCGGCGCCGCGGCGGCGGCAATCGCTTTTGCCGGAGCGAAGGGCGCGGTTAACGGCGAACTGCTGAAGTACCGAACCAGTCGGGAACGGGGTCCTGCAAGTTCCTTTGTCGGCTACGCCGCGATCACGTACTCCCTGAATTGAGCGCCTGTGCAAGAACCGCGTCTATCCACTCCCGTGCGGCGCTGAACAGCTGCGATAGTGAAACGTGAATCTCGGTTCGACGTGGGGTGCCTTTTCCGGCACTGCCCGCCAGCGTCAACTCATGCCTCACTGCAGCGACGACCGGAAGCATCGTGTTTACGAGCGCCTGTTGATCGGAGGTAAGTGAGCCGGTGTAGATGCCATAGCTCGATTGCGGGACGGGAAGGTCCCGAATCGACTCGCGGTAAGCGGTGAGAAACTCCCGCCAGGACCTTTTCGATGCGCCGGCCGCGAATATGGAAATTTCGTCTTTCCGTCGCCGGTCCGCGCGGGGCGTCGGGACGATCGGGAGGCCGAGACCGGGTGCCGGATTGACAACCGCGCTGAGCCTGCCGATCAGCTTCTCCAACCGGTCCTTGTAAGCGGAGAGTAACTTGGTGGTGTACAGATACGCGGACCCTCTTCTCGTGCGACGCACCGGATTGCTTCGCAGAAGGAAGGTGACAAACTGCGATTCCAGCGGACTCACCCGGGAGGAACGCGCTCCGAAATGCGGGTAGAGGTAGGTGCCTCGCGCGTAGGTTTTCCCGTCCGGATAGGAGTAGTCGGCGCCGAGCAGATGGATCTCTCTTGCTCCCAGAACGTCCGCGAGGAATACCGCCGCGTGGGTAACGTTTCCCCCGCTCGTGTCGAGGATAGGGAAGGGGCGCATTTTGTCATTCACGTAGCGGGCGAACGGATGACTGCTCGAGAAGAACACCCGCCTTTGCGCTCTGCGGGCAACGACCGGCGGAGACGCAAGATCGAGGACGAGCGGCACCGGTTCCGGGTATCCCCCGAGAAAATGATGATAGGAGACGTGCTGACAATCTATTGACACCACGATGTCGGGTACGATACCGCACTCGAGGAGGGCGCGTAACGCGGTGTCTGTTGAGATGACGGCGCTCGAAACGGTGTTCCGGTCGCGAAGAAGCTCAAGTTGCTGCTCCAGAGATGGCCCCGCGGCGACGACCCAGGCGCTGCGGATCGGCCCGAGCGTGACGGTGTCCACCTCCGCGAGTGGAAGATTGGCCACGATGTTCGTGAACCATCGTTTTCCGAAGTAGGATTGCACCGTATAGTCGTCGGCGATCTCCCCGATGGCGTCCCTGATGACTCCGACCATCTGCTCAAATACCGTCGGGCAGAGCGCAGTGCGACTTCGAAGCGTGATGGTGTTGAGGCCTCCGGTGACGGCGGGAAGATAGGTTGAAAGCAGATGACGCCGAAGCTCCTCCGGGGTTGGGTCGATGAGCAGTCGCACTCTTGAATCGAGGAACAGCAGACGATAATCGATCGACTCCATCGCAGCGCGAACCAGTGCGATATCAGTCTCGATCACCAGCACATGGCTAACCGCGTCGTACTCCAGAAGCTGCTGCACGTGATTTCCGGCGCCGAGCCCGAAGCAGACAAAGTATCCTCCCGATTCATGGCCGCTGACGAGTCGACCCGCCTCGCGATGCGGGTCTATCTGGGAGTGAAGGGCATGCGTGTATCCTTCACGGATAATCGCGGGTACCGGGTCGCCGCTTCTCGAGGTCAGAAGTCGGAATTCACCGGACGGCTCGGCCCGTTGTATACGACCGGACAATTCCGGGTTGCCGACCGAAACGCTGAGAAGGTTACGCTCCAGAAGCGTCTGGCTTTTCATAGGGCTGCTGCTCTCCGGAAGTGATCGCGCTGGTCGCGAAGGAATTGGGTTGTGTCGGCTGCAATCAGTTCGGCCTCCCGTACAGCCGCGTTCAGGTCCGAAACCGCAAGTCTGCGGATCCGAAGCAAAGCAGGGGTGTCAATGAAGGCGACGAGTTCCCGTAGACCGCCTTCGGCTGAAAAGAGACGCGAATCGGCCGTCGCGCGTGGAAGGTCGACGATCTCGTCGATCCATCTTGTCAGAAGTTGAAGGACCTTGCGCGCTCTGGTGGCCCGTGAAACATCCACGGGCGGCGTGGAGCCACCCCCGTGAGCCGTCGGCGCATGCACAGGCGCCCGACCTTCGCGAATGAGTCTGCCGAATAACGACGCGTCAAGACGTGTGATTGGCAGAGCCACCGGCGACGGGAGGAGACGAAATACCCGGTTGTCGAGCGGTGAACCGTCCGGCTTGAACCGCCGCGCGAACCAGGCCGCAAAAGTCTGGTGGGAACGGGCAACCCGCGCTCGGGAATCCGCTGAGATTCGTGCGCTGCCCATCAGGTTTGCCGTGAACAGCGATGTGAGCAACGGGGCGGTTCTTTTCTGTTTGAATACCGTGTAATGATCGAAGGCGTGCGGGCTTGCGTGGGATATCACGTCATCGATGCACAGGTCGAACCCGGCAAGAACGATTGGGCCGGCCGTCACGGACAGCGCGAGCTCGAGCGCTGTTCCGGCTACCGTCCCGTTCGGAGATGCAGCAAGACCCCGCAGGCCGGCGAGTCTCATGATTTCCCTCTCAACCGCTGTTCCCTGATCGAGGAGGACGATTCCCCCGCCGACATGCCACATACCCCGGGCAGTCGTAAAGGGCGCGGCGACGGGAATATGCAGGTTTCTGGCCTCGCGCAGATGTTCCTCGGCGTAGAATCCCGGGTCGGTAACAACGATCATGTCGGGGACCACGTCGCGCGCGAGCAGCGGAGTAAGCGCGGAAGCCAGCGCCCAGACGCGGAGGTCGCTTCGTCGGTGTACCAGCAGGTCGGCTGCGCGGTTGAGACTCGGTCCGGACGCCGCGATCACCGTGACTCTTCGATCCTCCGGAGGAACCGTGTATTTCTGCCAGGAGACAAAATTGGCCAGCGCGTTGCGAAACCATCGGCGGCCGAAGTATCCGGAGGTCGCGATATTTGCGTTCAATTCAGAAATCGCGTTTTGCAGCTCCTGGGCAATAGTGAGTGCAAGATCGCCGGCTGCCTGCGCGGCAGGGCGCCAGTCGAGCACAGCGAGCCCCCCGAGCTCCTCCTCCGGGAGGATTCTGTAGAGAAACGCAGTCAAGGTTTCCGGGGTATCCGGATACCACGAGGCATCCGGGTCGCAAACTCGTCGTGACCGAAAATCCTCGTGGTAGTCGACGGTTATGATGCGTGTTGAGGGAGCCCGCCGTCTCAGTTCCCGGGTGATGTAACCAAGCGCGGCACCAAGGACAATCGTTGCTGCCGAGGACCGGGCAATCGCGGACTCAACGAATCGACTTGCTTCGGTCTCCGGATCAAATCGCGAATGGATGTGGACAGTTCCGACCAGGGCGCAAAGACTTCCGTTTCTCGCTGGGTAGAATACCGGTGGAGCCGCCGGAGGGGGAGGCATCGCCCGCTCACCCGAAGGAGGCGGTGAGCTCCTCCATATCGGCGGAGTCTTTCGGATAGGTCACGAGACGGCAGCTTACAGCGTTGTCGTTCCCCTCGAGCTCAGTGAAGAATTGTTTGAGGCGTTGATTGATCTGATGAACGAGAAGCTCTACGTCGAGTAGATGTGCGGTAGAGTCAACTTCCGGATTCGCGCTCGGCGGGTAG
>DATKUF010000224.1:0-7949 GCA_035530755.1 Spirochaetia bacterium
GACAGGATCGGACAGCTTCACATGCGTAATCTCGACATCGCCGACACGCACGAGAAACTCGTTGTTTACAGCCGTTCGGGACTCATCAATCTGGGCAACGACAGCCCCGCCTTCTTCCTTCCCGAGCGCGCCGCCGAGAAAAGCCCTCCCGGGAAATCGCAGGACGAATGAAGGTTCCGCCGACCTACGTAGACGTGACATATTGCGTGAGCGCGCCCGTTCGGGACACAGATGTCATTCACTACAGCAGATTCGGCTCCATGTGCATCAAAGCTGTCTCGCATGACATAGCAGCAGTCGGGTTGAGAAGGCTCTATTTCGCAATTTCGCGGTCGAACTCGAGAATGAACCTTGTTCCGTTCCCTCGCTCAATTCGAATTGTGCCGCCGAGTTGCGACGTCAACATGCCGACAAGCAGAATCCCGAATCCCGTTGAGTTCTCGAAACCCACCGATTCGGGCAGACCGTTTCCATTGTCTCCGATAGTCAGCTTCACGCGCCCATTTTCCGACGCTGCGGAGAGGGTAATCACGCCACGATCCCTGCCCGTAAAAGCATATTTCAGGATATTAGTCAGCAGTTCGTTGACGAGAATTCCCAGCGGGAAAAGTCGCCTTGCATCGAGCAGTATGTTCTCGATTTCCCCTTCTACATTCACGGTCGTGTTGGCGGGATGGCTTCGGAGACTGTCATCGATAAGCGGAGTGAGATAGGTCTTGAGCGAGACCGACTCGAATCCTTCGGAGCGGTAGAACTTATCGTAGAGGACCGCCATTGTGTTGATTCTGTTCGTCGCGTCGTGCAACGCTTCGGCGGCCACCGCGTCGCTGAGTCGGTCTGCCTGAAGCGAAAGCAAACTCATAACCGTGCTCATATTGTTCTTGATCCGATGATGCACCTCTTTCAACAGAATCTCTTTTTCGTGCAACAGATGCTCGATTGTATCCTGTGCGTGCTTCATTTCCGTGACATTGAAGAAGGTAATTACGACGCCGACTATCATGTTGTCGAGGGTACGATAGGGAAGTATGCGCAACGTGTACCATGCTCCGTCGAGAGTCTGAACTTCGGCCTCTGTGGGCACAAGAGTCTCGAGCACGGTCCGTGCATCGTGGATAAGGCTATCGTATCCAACGAGGTTGGATACAATGTGTCCTACCGGCCGTCCAATGTCGCTCTGGATGAGATTGATGATCTGGGTAACCGCTGGTGTAAATCGAAGAATTCGAAGCTCCCGGTCAACGAACACGGTACCGATGCCGGTGCCCGATATGAGGTTGTTCATATCGTTGTTCACGCGCGAAAGTTCGACGAGTTTCGTCTGCAGCTCCGTGTTCACCGTCGACAACTCTTCGTTGACCGATTGTAATTCCTCTTTCGACGTTTCCATTTCCTCGTTGGTCGACTGCAACTCCTCATTCACGGACTGCATCTCTTCGTTCGACGATTTCAGCTCTTCATTCGTGGTTTCCAGCTCTTCGATCGTCGTCTGCAGGTACTCCTCCTTCTCCTTGAGCTCCCGTCGAAGCTCTTCGAATCGATTTTCCGTATCCGCTGCATCGTTCGGGGTCGGAGAAGACACCACTCGAAACACAGATCTGGACGCACGTGACGGCTCGAGAATTACCAGATAGATCGACGTGTTGAGAGCGGTACCCGCAGGGGCGGTCACAGGACAAACCGTAAGGTCGGTGGGCGTGAAGTCTCCGTTTGTTTTTACCCGCAAACCCGGACTCTCTATGGTTTTCTGCTCGACGGACGCTCGCTTCAGAGCGTCAGCCAGCGGGCGTCGCAATCCCTCCCGCGCCATTTCCAGAATGTTGCTGATTCCTGTGACCCCAGGAGAGGGTTCGAGAAACATCCCCGTCCGGCCGTGCAGATAGAGGATTTCGCCGCTTGCGGATACCAGCGCGGCGGCCGGCGAAAGATGCCGGAGCAGGTTCTGTTCCGCTAGTTCCCGCAGACGAACCTTCGGAACAAGAGCGATGTCGAGTTCGGGAACATCGGCGATATCAGTGACAGGAGACGATGCGGGGAACCTTCGGGAACCGGGATACTCCATGACATGCGCGTGCTCTTTGCGTTCGTAGATTCGGGATTTCCGATCAACCACGGAAAAGAGATTGTCGAACTCACTGACAGTTTCCGAGTTGCCGAGGAACAGGACTCCGCCCGGTTTGAGCGCGTAGTAAAACAGTGGAATGACCCGTTTCTGAAGTTCAGCTCCCATATAGATAAGCAGGTTGCGACACACCAGGAGGTCCAATTTCGAGAACGGGGGGTCCTTGATCAGGTTCTGTTCGGAAAAGATCAGAAGGTCCCGAATGCTCTTGTGGACCCGGTAGACGCCGCCATCGTCGTCATAAGAGAAGAAGCCGGAAATCCTCTCAGGCGAGACATCTGCGACAACGGCGGGTGAATAGATTCCCGCGCGTGCGTTTGCGATTGCGTGGCTGTCGATGTCGGTCGCAAAAACCTGGACCGTACAATTACTCGGATGCTTCTGCATGTGCTCTTTCAGGAGTATCGCAATCGAGTAGGCCTCTTCTCCTGTTGAGCATCCGGCCGACCAGACGCGAATGACCGAACCATCCGGTCTGCCCGCGAACAGACTCGGGATCACTCGCTGCTCGAGCATTGCAAAACACTCTGAGTCACGAAAGAAACTCGTTACGCCTATCAGCAGGTCGCGAAACAGAGCGTCCGCTTCGGACGCCGTCTCCTCCATGTACTCCGCGTACTTTTCGACATCGGAGATTTCGTGAACCGCCATGCGACGCGCCACACGACGTCGAACGGTGTTTGGTTTGTACCGGGAAAAATCATGTCCGGTTTGTCTGCGCAGGATATCGAAAACGCTCTCCATTGCCTCTTTGTGACCGGCTTTCGCCGCATCGACGCCCTCCTCGCCAAACGCTCGGGCCGCATATGCGATGAGCTGCATCGCCATCTCGTTTGGAGGAAGTTCGATATCTACAAGTCCGGTATCGATAGCACTATTCGGCATCCCGTCGTATTCAGTGGAATCCGGGGTCTGAACCATTACCATGCCGCCTTCGCTCTTTACGGCGCGTACCCCTTCGGTTCCATCGCTGCCGGTTCCGGATAACACAACGCAGATCGCCCTTTCGTGTTGCTCTGTGGCAAGGGATCGAAAAAAGAAGTCAATCGGATAACGGTGCCCGCGCGGCGCTCCCGGCTCGGTAAGCCGAAGCGCTCCCTTCACAAATGTCATGTCGCGATTGGGAGGGATAATGTAGGCACAGTTCACCTCAACGCGCATCTCGTCTTCAACTTCAAACACCTTCATCCGCGTGTATCGTCTGACAAGATCGGCAAGAATGCTCTCGTGGTCGGGAGCGAGGTGTTGAACCAAAACGAAAGCCATACCCGAGTCCCGATCGGAGGGCATTCCCGAGAAAAAGGATTCGAACGCGGCAAGGCCGCCTGCAGAGGCTCCGATTCCAACTATCGGGAAAGTTGTTGCGCCAACCAAGTCCTTCGCGGATGACGTGACTTTCTTCTTCACGTGTTACCAACCTTCATGTCAACCGACAGTGGTCGCACCCGGAGAAGCTATGCAAGATGAGTGTCGGAAGATTCGTAGCTCACAGGGTACACCAGTCGCGGCGCGGCCGCAATGACGACTGTGCCCTCAATTCGCGGTCCTGCGGTCAACGCGTACTATTGCCTTCTTCCATAGGAGCCCGATAACGGAGCAGAACTCCACCTTCGGCGTCGAAACGCTCGGCGGACACCAGACTCAGGGCCGGAGCCTGCGTTGCCGTGAACCCTGCGCCATCGACCATGCTCGGTGCCGAAGTGCCGCCGAATATGCGGGGGGCGACATAAACCGAAAGCTCATCCACAAGCTGCATCGCGAAGAAGGCGGCGATGAGTGTTCCGCCGCCTTCCAGAAGCAGCCTCGCTATTCCCAGATCCCCGAGTGACGACAGCGCAAAGGCCAGGTCGACGCGTTCGGTACCGCAAACGAAAACTTCGAAACCCGCGTCGCGCAGCGTGGCCAGATGCGCGGAGTCGGCCTGGGTTGTCGTGTAGACAATTCTGCGGGCGGGACCGGTGGTCGCAAACCTCCCGCCGACATCGAAATCCGCCCGGGTGGTAATTGCGACTTTTGCGGGGTTGGGGTCCCTGCCGGAGCTCTCGCGCTCCTCGCGAAAAACTGCTGACCGAACGACGAGGCTCGGATCTTCGCGGTTGAGCGTTCTTCCCCCGACCATCACTGCGTCAACCTCCGCACGGAGACGGTCAACGCGGTACAGGTCGGCCGAGGACGAAATTCGCGCCCCCGAACGAAGATAGGTGTCGATTTTCCCATCGACAGTCATCGCCGCGTTTAACGTAACAAATGGACGCCTTGCGATCGCCGCCCCCGGTTTCGAGCTCAAAGAGCCGGTTGCCCGTTCGTTTCGGCGACAAACCTGA
The DNA here is from genome assembly GCA_035530755.1 of Spirochaetia bacterium. Lineage (GTDB taxonomy): Bacteria > Spirochaetota > Spirochaetia > DSM-27196 > DATKUC01 > DATKUC01. The sequence goes on from DATKUF010000224.1 coordinate 4,447, forward strand.
CGAACGCGTCGGCCGACATTGGTTCTGCGAAAAGAAACCCCTGCAAAGCGTCGCAGCCAATCGTTCGAAGGATCTCCCGTTGCTGCAAAGTCGTGATTCCTTCTGCGATCACGCGCTTACCCCGGAGTTTCACGAGGTGAACCACGTGGTCGAGGAAAGAGATGTCTTCCGGATGGTCGATCAGTGCGTGGACAAAGGATTGATCAATCTTGACCGTTGTGGCTGGAAGGTCCTTGAGATAGCTGAGGCTCGACTGTCCGGTTCCAAAGTCATCAATGAAGACTTCCACGCCAAGGTCCTGGATCTGATGGATGCGTGGTATGGCCATGTCCGCGTTTTGCATACATTCGGACTCGGTTATCTCGAACTTCAACCGATTCGGTGCTATTGGATTTGGACCTCCAATTGCCGCATGCAGAATATCGAGCAGGTTACGATCCTCGAAATCCTGAGCGGTGAGGTTCACCGTGAGATAGATCTGCGAATCGTCGGAGAGCCGTCGGAGCATTCTGGCCGCCGCGAATATGACCCACCGACCGATAGCGCGCAGCATCCCGCTCTCGGCAGCGATCGGCAGAAACGCCATCGGCGGGACAAATCCGTAATCGGGCGAATTCCACCGAATCAGCGCTTCGGCACCTTCAATTCTTCCCTGAAAATTGACGATGGGATGGAAGTTCAACTGGAACTGGTCTTTCTCGAACGCCCGGTGCAGTCTTGTCTCCATCTCGAATCGTTCAGTGGCGCGCGTCTGCATCGTGTGATCAAAAAGCTTGTAGGGCGCCTCCGTGTGGGCGGCCTCGCGGAGCGCGGCAACCGCACAGCGGACAAGTGTCTCCTGATCCTCGGCGTCATCCGGATATACCGCGGCTCCTATACGGTATTCCAGCGCAACGTCATGACCTTTGTACCGGTAGGGCGTCGATACCGATTCCATCAACTTCTCCGCCACCGTCGTCACGTCTGTGTTCCGCGCAAGCCGCGAGAGAACCACCACAAGCTCATTCTCGTGATATCGAAAGACGTGATCGTTGTTTCGTACAGCCTCGCGAATTCGGACTCCGGTATTCTCGAGCAGGTAGTCTCCCACGTCGTGGCCATGCGTGCGACGGATTTCACTCAGATTCTCGATTCCGATGAAAAGCAGCGCGCGAAGTTGATCCTCCGGAGTCTGCTGGGCTTTGAGGATTTCCATATCCAGAAGCATTTCGAGCGATTTTCTATTGAAGAGCCCCGTAACCGGATCCCGGTACTCGTAGTTGACGATCCGATTCTCGAGATCACTCAAGCGAGTAATATCGCGGGAGTAGACAACCGCATGCGAAGGGCCGCTTTCGTCATCGCTGAACGGCCGATACTCGACTTGCATATACCGAAAATCCCGGCCGAACATAAACCGTTGAATGTAGGATATCTCCTCGCCTTCGAAGCAGCGATCGAGGTATCCTTTCAGCTGAGATTCGAACAGCTCATCGCCCCACACATCAGTGACCGACCTGCCGACTATGGTTTCCCGTTTGCGTCCGATCGCGTTGCAATAGCCGTCGTTAGCCATTTCGTAAATGTAGCTGCGATTGATGACAGTTATGAACTCATGAGAGTTGTTAAGCACGAACATGTGTCGTCGTTCGCGACATTCCGTGGATTCCACAATCTTTTCTGCTTCTGAATGCTCCTGCGCTTTACTCGTGGCGACACCTCTTAAGTTGGAAACGCTCCAACGCTAATGATACAGCAAATTTCGGACATCAACATAGAGGTTTCCCCGGCGAACGGAATCTACGATACCATTCGAAGGAGATAGCCTTTGAGGTACTCGGATTCCGGAAAAGAGAGCCGCACCGGATGGTCTGCCGCCTGGCTGAAGGTTTCCAGAATCTGCACCTCGCGTCCGGCGTCTCTGGCGGCCCAGGTCACGGCGGTGCGAAACTGTTCCCTGCTTACTCTTCCGGAACAGGAGAAAGTGGCAAGGTGTCCGTTCCTGGCCAGAATTGCCATCGCCGAAAGGTTGAGATCTTTGTAGCCGCGCAACGCCCCCTCCACTGCGGCGCGGGTTGACGCAAGTTTAGGCGGATCGAGAATCACCAGGTCGAAAAACCGATTGTCGCGTCGATATTCCCGCAATTTCCGGAAGATGTCCCCAGAGTCAACGGTCCATGAGCTCTCGGCGAATCCGTTTCGGCGCATCGTAGCAACAGCCAGGTCCAGGGCCGGCTCCGAAGCGTCGATCAAGGTGGTATGAGCGGCGCCTGATTTCAACGCGTGCGCCGAGAAACCGCCCGTATAGCAGAATGCGTCAAGAATTCGACGGCCCACAGAGTAGCGTGCGACGGACCGGCGGTTTTCTCTCTGGTCGAAATACATTCCGCCCTTTTGTCCCGCGGTAATCGAGCACAGGAGCGTTACCCCATGCTCAGTCAGCTCGATTGGGTCTTCCGGCTTTCGGCCCCACAACACGCCGCTTGTCGCATCCATTCCCTCGAGGGACCGGACATCCGATTCGGACCGTTCATATACTCCCGAGAGGGTGATTCGCGACTCGGCGACGGCGCGAATCAGCTCTTTGACGATGAGTGATTTTCGTTTCTCGATTCCATAGGAGGTTATCTGAAGCACCGCCACATCCCCGTACAGATCGCACACAAGCCCCGGTAGTCCGTCAGCCTCGCCGTGCACGAGCCGAACCCCCGCGGTCCGGCCGGGCGAGAAGAAAGAGGCGCGACCCGCAATCGCCTGCTGCAACTTATCGTACCACCACGAGTCGTCAATCCGACGTGATTCGTCCCATTCAATCAGTCTCAGCGCAGTTTTTGATTTAGGATTGAAGAGAGCATAGGCAATGAAGCTGCCACCGGCGCTCACCACGCGGACGATGTCCCCGGGTTCGACGCTGCCGCCGACCGAAGCGATGGCTCCGGAAAAGCCCCACGGGTGATGCGACACCAACAGCTTCTCCTTTCCTGGTCGCAATACTACGTCGGCCATCAACCCCTCCGACACCACTCGGCTCCCATTCCCCGATGCCCGCATGTGAGGCCACGCCGAATATATCCACACGTGACAGCGCAGTTCGCGGTACATTCTACAGCAACGGCTCGCGATAATGAAGGAGCGTCGCATGTACTATGTAACCCTCACCTTGTCCGGTGCATACCGTGACACCGCGCCTCTAGCAAAAGGAACAATTCCTTACGGCAGGAGACACGAGTTTCGTTTCGACTCCTTTCTGCAGAAAGTAGATCGCATTCTGCGATTTCGGAAACCCGTCACTGTCATAGTCAACTGCAAACCCGACTTTCGCGTTGACTGGGCAGCAGCGCTCGAAGGTATCCGGCGCGAGTTTCTGAGGCTCACCGCCGCGGGAAATCACCTTGTTTTCTTCGCGCAGAACTGGACTATGCAGGAAGTCTATGCCGGCTCAGCGTGCAACGACCGAGTAATTCATCCGCTCGGTTCCTTTCGCTTCCAGGGCGCGTATCACTCGGCGCTTTTTTTTGGAAAAT
>DATKUF010000225.1:0-2986 GCA_035530755.1 Spirochaetia bacterium
CAGCGTGAGGAGTGCTGGACTCGCACGACCACTCCGCAGCCCGAGGCAAAATGGCGGCTCGGAAGCTCTTCGTGTTCAAGCACGGGACACCGCTCGGCAATGCGCCGGCTCACGTGTTGTTCGATCTCATAAAGGTGAAACGAGCTGGGGACGGAGCCTCACCGGCCCGAGCGTTCACCGATTACGTGGTTAGTGTCGATCGGGAAAAGAAACCCGAGAACGTTGAACTGATCGAGATTCTGTAGGGCTGTAGGGACCACCGGACTGGCGGGGCCTTCCCCGGCGCTGGATATCGCCCGTACGAGCCACAACGCAGTCGGATGATTCGGTCACCAGGGTTGCGGGGCTCGACAGGCGTGCATCCACCTTCGGGCGAAGTTGGATACACGAACCCGAGGTAGCCTATGAGGGATACTTACATCTCCGTTGATCCCGATATCCGGAAGGGTAAACCGGTTCTGAAGTCGGATATCGTTCATTTGCTGGGAGCATAGCACCCAATGGGGTGACTTTTGGCTAAGGACTCCGTTCGGAATCGAAAGCCATTTGGGAAAAGCGATGTATGAAGAAGACGATCTTGTCCCAATTTCTGCACTACAACATCTGTTGTTCTGCGAGCGGCAGTGTGCTTTCATCCACGTAGAGCAGGCATGGAGGGAGAACCAGTTTACCGCAGAAGGCCGGATCATGCATGAGCGGGCACACGGGAAACGTAGCGAATCGCGGCCGGGAGTGCGGACCGAGTTCGGCATGCCGATCCGTTCGATGAGCCTTGGCATAACGGGTATGGCCGACGTTGTGGAGTTTCGCGCAGGTTCGAACGAGGGTGCAAGGGACAGCCTCTATCCGGTCGAGTACAAACGCGGCCGCCGCAAGGCGCGGATGATGGACGAGGTGCAGTTGTGCGCACAGGCACTCTGCCTGGAGGAGATGCTCGGTGTCGCCATTCCTGAAGGTGCACTCTTTTATGGAAAGGAACGGCGCCGCAAGGTAGTTGCGTTCGACGAGACGCTTCGCGCCGTCACCCGGTCAACCGCCGGACGCGTACATGAGCTCATTGACCGCGGAATCACACCCGCTCCGCTCTATACCGAAATGTGCAAGCGCTGCTCGTTTATCGAAAGTTGCATGCCCCTCCTTTTTTCTAAGCGGCAGGATGTCGGCCGCTACATTGCCCGCATGGCCGCAGTCGAACCGAGTGCGGAGGAGGAGGAACCGTGAAGAGATTCCTGAATACTCTTTTCGTCATGACGCAGAAATCCTATCTGAAAAAGGACGGTGAGACGGTGGTGGTGGTCGTGAACAAAGTGGTGAAGCTTCGGGTGCCGCTTCTGACCATACAAGGCATTGTCTGCTTCGGCAACGTGACGATAAGTCCCTTTCTCGCCGGCGCCGCCACCGAACACGGGGTCACAATCACGTTTTTGTCCGCCTACGGGCGATTTCTCGCACGGATGGAAGGCCCGGTCTCGGGAAACGTCCTCCTTCGCCGAGCTCAGTACCGGTTGAGCGACGATCGGGCGCGGACCGCTGCGGTGGTCCGTAACATCCTCACGGGCAAGCTCATGAACTGCAAGACTGTGCTGCAACGTTCGGTGCGTGACCACGGTGACAAGATCGACGGACCGAAGGTCCAAAAGGCAATTCAGAGGTTCGATCGCGAGCTCGCTCGCATGGAGGCCGTGGACGACGTGGATGAGCTTCGCGGAATAGAGGGGGAGATGGGACGCGCCTATTTCGATGTCTTCGACGACCTCATCACCGCGCAGAAGGCGGACTTCACCTTCAAGACGCGAACCCGAAGGCCTCCACTTGACCGGGTAAACGCACTTCTCTCCTTCTGCTATACGCTTCTGTATCACGATATGCGATCCGCCTGCGAGACGGTCGGCCTCGATCCCTCGGTCGGTTTCCTCCACCGCGATCGCCCCGGAAGGCACTCGCTGGCACTTGACCTGATGGAGGAAATGCGGCCGTTCTTTGCCGATCGACTCGTCCTGTCGATGATCAACCTCCGGCAGGTGGACGCGGGTTCCTTTACCGTGTCCGAGTCGGGTGCGGTGCTGTTGAACGAGAACGGGCGCAAGGTTGTCGTGACCGCCTATCAGAAGCGCAAGCAGGCGGTGATTATGCACCCGTTCGTGCACGAGAACATGCATATCGGCGTACTTTTTCAGTCGCAGGCACTTTTGATGGCGCGCTTCATTCGCGGCGACATGGACGCGTATGCGCCGTTTCTCTGGAGGTAACCTCCTATGATGGTACTGGTCAGTTACGACGTGGCCGAGGACGAAAACGGGAAGCGCCGCCTACGAAAGGTAGCGCGAACATGCCAGAACTTCGGCCAACGGGTGCAGTATTCGGTCTTTGAGTGCCTGGTCGACCCCGCTCAGTGGGCAACGCTGCGATCTCAGCTTGAGAGGCAGATCGACGAGAGGTACGACAGCCTGCGCTTCTACTACCTTGGCGCCAACTGGGAGCACCGCGTCGAGCACTTGGGCGCGAAGACCGGCTACAACCCCGAAGGGACCATGATCGTTTGAGATTTGCAAACAGAAAGGATCTTTGACAGTACAAGAGAAGGAGCTCCTAATCGCGCGCGTAACGGACGCGCGAACCTGAAGCTATCATGGATAGGCCGAGAGGTTCGCGCACGGCATAACGCATTACAAAAGAACAACTTACGGCCAACGAACACCGGACATATAGTCTCAGCCCGGCTTCGGTTCTCTGGCTCGCGGAAACACCGGTTCAACTCCCGCCAATGTAAGGATATACTAAGCACACTGTCGCGCCCCCCGCGGGCGCGTGGATTGAAACTGGTTGGCAACACAAGATGTACACGGTTGCTGCAGTCGCGCCCCCCGCGGGCGCGTGGATTGAAACTTCGATCACCCGACGCTTCCGATGACAGGCGGAGTCGCGCCCCCCGCGGGCGCGTGGATTGAAACCAAATACCATTTCGGCGGCAAAATAAAAATGCGGG
>DATKUF010000226.1:0-2498 GCA_035530755.1 Spirochaetia bacterium
ATCGAAATCCGGTAAGTTCCTGCGAGCAGACTGGGTGGTGAATGCAGCCGGTCTCTACGCGGACGAGGTGTCCCGCATCTTCGGCGCCGAGGATTTCCGCATCATCCCGCGCAAAGGGGAAGAAGTTCTTCTCGAGCGTGGTGCGGCCTCTCATACGGAGAGAATAGTCTTTCCGGTCCCGTCGGCGCGCAGCAAAGGGGTGCTTGTGATTCCCACGGTCGAAGGCACAACGATGCTTGGCCCTACCGCGGAGGCAGGCCAAGAAAAAGAGGACCTTGGCACAACCGAGACTGGTCTTCAAACGATCCTCGACTCCTCCCGGCTGCTTGTACCTGCGGTGTCGGAGAGGAGCATAATTACCGCCTTTGCCGGCATGCGGCCGACGCTCCCGGGAGAGGATTTCTCTATCGATCTGTCGCGAAAGGTCCCGCACCTGGTTCAGGTGGCCGGAATTCAGTCTCCGGGGCTGACTGCAGCTCCCGCACTTGCGGAATACGTTGGCGATCTGCTGCGACGTGGAGGACTGCGCCTCGTCGAGAAGCTGGAATACGATCCGGAAATACCCGAAGTGAAGCGTCTCCGGAACGCGGAGCTCTCCGAAATCGACCTACTTGTATCCGCCGATCCGGATTATGGCGAGATAGTCTGCCAGTGTGAGACTGTCTCCGCGGCCGAGATCAAGGCGGCCGTCCAACGCGGCCACACCACACTCGACGGAATCCAGTTCTACACCCGTGCCGGGATGGGCAGGTGCCAGGGAGGTTTCTGTACCTACAAGACTGCTGAAATCCTGGCCCGGGAGAAAGGCCTCGCGTGGACGGAACTTACCCGCAGAGGCGGCGGGAGCTATGTGACGCACGACAGAATTGGAGAGCTCGAGGTCCGCAGGTCGATGGGAGATGTGCGTGATTCCGACCACCGGGCTCGCGAGGAGCGCCGGAGTGACTGAAAGGTTTTTCGATGCCGTGGTCGTCGGCGCGGGGGCGGCGGGCCTGTCGGTTGCTGCAGAGATAGCGCGACACGGCCACAGCGTCGCACTGCTCGACCGGGAAAACACCTCCGGAGGAATTCTGAACCAGTGCATACACAACGGATTCGGCGTGCATCACTACAAGGAAGAGCTGACCGGACCGGAGTTCGCGGCGCGGCTCATCGCACTAATCGAAAACCTCGACGGCATCGAATTGTGTCTGGGAACGACGGTGCTGGACACTCGAGAGGAGGGGGAAGAGAAGTTCCTCTACGCCGTCTCCCGCGATCGCGGGGTAACAAAGTTCGTTTGCCGCGCCGTGGTGCTCGCGATGGGCTGCCGTGAACGAAATCGCGGCAATACCGGAATCCCAGGCACGCGGCCGTCGGGGATACTCACGGCAGGTTTCGCTCAGCGGCTTGTCAACTTGGAAGGATACATTCCGGGTCGTGATGTCGTGATAGTCGGGTCGGGGGACATCGGTCTCATTATGGCGCGGCGAATGACGTGGGTTGGTGCCCGCGTGCACGGGGTGATTGAACGCAAGCCCTATCCATCGGGTCTTGCGCGAAACGTCGCTCAATGTCTCACCGACTTCCGTATTCCTCTCTATCTTTCGCACATCATTTCGGAGATCCACGGCAGGGACCGTATCGAAGCGGTCAGTATAACGCCTCTGGACGGAGATCAGCCGAATCCCGACAGGACCTTCCGCATCGTGTGCGATACACTGCTTCTTTCGGTCGGTCTGGTCCCGGACAACGATCTGAGCAGGAAACTCGGGGTACGCATCAATCCGGAGACACACGGACCGTTCGTGGATGGGCGGCTTATGACGAGCAGGCCGGGGATCTTCGCCTGCGGTAATGTTCTGCATGTCCATGACCTGGTCGATTTCGCAACGGAAGAGGCGATTCGCTGCGGCGAGTTTGCTTCCGAGTACCTCGAACGCCCGGACAAAGGGGTTTCGCCCCAGTACTTCGTGCGGTCCGGAGCGAACGTAAAGTACGTTGTCCCCAACTCGTATGTTTCCGATCGTGACAACATCTTCTATCTTCGACCGATGATCGCGAAGGAGAGGGGCGAGCTTCTGGTGACGCTGGACGGTGAACAGATCATGAAGAAGCGCTTACCGCGCCTGCAACCGTCCGAAATGATCAGCTTTCGCCTGGGGCCCGCTAATCTGCGCGATGTGAATGCCGATCGACACAACCTGATAGAGGTCAATGTGGGGTAGCTGAATGAGCGTTGCCGCGACAGACACCGTTGAAATGATCTGCATCTCATGTCCGATCGGCTGTCGGCTCTCGATTACCCGTCATGGCGAGGTGATAGTGGTAAGAGGACATCAGTGCCCCCGGGGCGAGGCGTACGGTGTCGCGGAGGTACGTGCCCCGAGACGGATCGTCACGGCGACGGTGGCGACGACCTCCGCCCTGATGCCTCGTCTGCCGGTGCGGACGACCGACGCACTGCCGCTGCAGCACGTTCCGGAGTTGCTGGACATGGCTTACCGGCTCGTCGTGGA
>DATKUF010000227.1:0-9893 GCA_035530755.1 Spirochaetia bacterium
GCGATCTGTTTCGCGTAAGTGTCGGGCCAGAAACGGCCGGTTCCGGGCGATTCGAAGGTCTCAAGAAAGGCAGACGCATCTTCCGTCGAGGTAAGTTGTAGTTTTTCGCCTTTCGCCTGATTCCACGATTTATAGCGTTCGAGGGCCCATTCGCGGTTCATGCTGGTAACGTGGAATCCAGCGAAGGTGGCCAAAGTTTCCGTGATGAAGCGGAATCCGACGTCGCCGTCTGGTTCCGGGCTCCCTCCGGGCGCCTTGGCCTGGATCTCCAGCGTCTCTTCATGACTTGCGGGGATCAATTCGGCATGGTCGACGACGTCCCGTGTATCAGCCGCCGCGGAAGCTCCAACTTCGGAATCCCGGGCAAGAATGCGTTCCACGTCGAGAATGATGTAGAGACGATCCTCGTACTCGACGACGCCGCTGATATACTTGATGTTGATGTCGGCGAAAATCGGGTGCGGCGGCTGAATCGCTGTTGACGAGATGCCGACCACCTTGTCGATCGAGTCAACGATTACCCCGATAAGGGTCGTCTCGAGCCGAAGGATGAGGCCGCTCTCGGCACGGCCGCCTGCAGGGTTTCCCTCGTGGGCGTCCGTTTCTGCCTCGGCAACCGGGATATTGAACATTCGGCGAAGATCGATCACCGAAATGATGTCGCCACGCAGGTTGTATACTCCGCGGACATACGGCGGACAGTTCGGAACGTAGGTGAAGTGAGAAAACCGGGCAATCTCTTTCACCTTCATTATGTCGATTCCGTAGTCTTTTCCCCCGAGGGCGAAGGAAACCATCTTGAAGTCGATAGTTTCAACCTGTTCATCCGTCGCCCGATCCCTGCGCGAGTGTCTTTTTCGGTTCCGCATCGAAGACTTCAATGGCCCGGAGCGTGACCGGCGGGGATCTTCTGCGATTGAGTCGATTCGTGCCGTTCTCTCCGCCTCTATATCACTCATGCGTTTCTCCGCTCATCCTATCGTGGTTTCCCGCTTCGATCGTGCTTCGCGTTCGCGCTGCAGGCCGAGTTCAAGGAGTTGACTTACGTCGATTATGAGCGAAACAGTTCCATCGCCTGTTATGTTCGCCCCCGCAATACCCGGCGAGTTTGTGTAGTGATCGCGCAATGGTTTTATTACAACGTCCTCTTCGCCGATGAGACTGTCTACGATAAGCCCCATTTTCCGGCTTCCGCTCCCCACGATTACCACGAAATAGAAATCCCGCTGTTCGTTCGTAGAAATGCGGAACAGCCGGTTGAGGCGAAGCAGGGAGACAACGTCGTCGCGAACATTGAATACCTCGTAGTTGTCCAGCATCTTGATTTCAGCAGGACGAATACGATGGCTTTCAATTACCGAGGTAATCGGAATTGCATAGGTTTCCGGTCCGACTCGAACCAGGAGTCCCTGAATGATCGCGAGTGTCAGCGGTATCTTCATGACAAAGCGACTACCAACGCCGCGTTCGGAGCTCACGGTCACGGTTCCGTTGAGTTTTTCGATCTGTTTCTTAACGACGTCAAGACCAACCCCGCGGCCGGAAATGTTGGTAACCGCTTTGGAGGTCGAAAAACCAGGCGCAAAGATCAGCCCGAACGCTTCGACGTCCGAAAGTGCTTTGCTGGGATGTATCATGCTCTTCTCGACTGCCCGCTTTCTCACCTGCTCGATTTCGATACCTCTCCCGTCGTCGGCAATCTCGATGATGATCATGTTGCCTTCGTTGGCAGCACGCAGCAGTAGTTTCCCCTCCTCCGGTTTGCCCGCCGCGCGCCGTTCCTCCGGTTTCTCGACTCCATGGTCGATTGAATTGCGCACGCAGTGAATCAGCGGATCGAGCAGATCTTCGATAACCGATTTGTCGAGTTCTGTGTCCTCTCCCTCGACGATGAGCTGCACCTGTTTGCCGAGAGATTTCGAAAGATCGCGGACAAGCCGTGGAAAGCGCAGGAAAATCTGTGAGATGGGCACCATGCGTATCTGCATGACCCCCTCTTGCAGCTCTCCTGTGATTCGGCCGAGGTTCTGGGATGTGCTGCGGAATTTCGCGACCGTGTTCCGAAGTGAGCTCTGAAACGGATCGAATAGCTCAAGAAGGTCTCCGAACCGCGCGGCAATATCCCGTTTTGTGTCCTTTATCGACCCTCCCTTCTGAATCGACTCGAGGTAGTCGGGAAGGGAGTCAAAGAGATCCTTGAGTTTTTCGCGATAACTGGTTTCAGCCGTTTGAAATGCGTTCAGGCTTTCGACAAATTGATTACTGATTTGATTGAAGGAGGCTTTGTTGATTACGGTTTCGCTGACCAGGTTCAGAAGATTGTCGATGCGTTTGCTGTCCACCCGCAGGACCGAGCCCAGCGCCATTTGTTTGCGCGCCTCGCCGCTCTTCACCGCTTCAGTTGTTGCAGGCGGATGTGACTGTATTGCGGACGAATCCTCGGTGCCCGGTTCCGTCGCCGACGACACCGTTCCTGTTGTCGTGCCGGGGTGCCCGGTGCCGCGGCTGCCGGAATCTGGAGCGATGCCGGGCGAAGGAGGTTTCGACGCGGAAGGCGCCGCTTTCGTTACGGTGCGGGCAACCGGCGTGACAGCAACAACGGTGGTCACCTCGGGAATCGTAATCTTTTCGCGAATGCGTTCCGGCGACTCGCCGGCCGCGACATAATACTTCACGGTCGGGAAGAACGTGTCTTCATAGAGGCGTTCAAAGTCGGGAACCGTGCGCAGCACGGTGCCGATCGCCTTCAATGACGCGAACACCTGTATTCCTCCCACCGTGTTCATCGGGTGATCCTCGTTGAAGGTTACTTCCACCCGATGGACAGTAGCGTCGGGTCCGGCCACCTCATTGAGCTCGAGAAGCTCGTATTCGGTGAGGTCGTCGATTGTCGATTCGCGCACGGCCTCTGTCGGTGGCTGCGGTGCCTTGGGTTTTACTTGTGCCTTCGAGCCCGACGGCTTCAAGTAGCCCTGGAGGACCGATTTTATTCCCGAAATATCTTCCCGGAAGATGGCTCCTTCTGTCCGCGCTTCCAGCATCGACTTGGTCACGTCAATCGCGGTGAGCAGCGTGTCCGTGACGGAACCGTCGGTCTTCAGGTAGTCCGACCGGATGCGATCGAGGACGTCTTCGATAAGATGCGTAAACTCGGCCAGCTCCTGCATTTGGACGGTTGCCGCAGCGCCTTTGAGCGTGTGCGCGGCTCGGAATATCTCGTCGACCGCGTCTCTGTCTCGCGGATTGTTTTCAAGAGCCAGAATGTTCTGTTCGAGGAGATCCACCTGCAAATGAGCCTCCGCAAAGAAATCCTTCAGCAGTTCTTCATTTGCCGGATCCAGATAATCGCTCATATTGCTCTAATCTTATCCATACACCCTCTTTCGTCAAGCCGTAACATTGCAGAGATCAAGGTTGAACCCGGACAGAACGATAATAAGACAGGGGGAATTACATGAACCGAGCTATCCGGCCGCGAGCGACGTGTTTCGTGCTCCTCTTCGGCCTGTTTGCGTCGACGGCTGGGTTGCCCGCAGCAGACCTGAGCGTCAACTCACTGCAACTCTACACGCGCGGGTATCTGCAGAATGGGACGTTTCTTCTCGACAGCAGGTCAAAATTCGACCTGTCAATCGGCGGCGGGTACAAGTTCGGTGCAAAACTTTCCTTTGGATTTGACACGACGAATGCCGATTTTTCCGCGGTCCCATCCACTTCGTCGGCAACAACAATGCTCCAGCGCGTTCTCCTGTTCAATGGCGCACAAATATCGGCGAAACACGTCCTTGGCAGCAACGTGGATCTCGCCTATTTCATCGGTCTCAACGATGTTCTGGCTTCCGGCTCAGTTTTTCCCGACCGCTACGGAACCTCGTCCGTCGGGAGCAGCTTCGGCGGTTATCTGAGTTATCCCACGCCGCCGACAATTGAATACGATGGCATTTATCGGATTTCCGGAACCGGAATCCGCGTCTCCCTGCCAAGCGAACCCACCACTTTCCTGGTCGACGCCTATCTTCATACCGATGCGTACCTCGGCACCGGGGTCTACGCAGCCGATGTTCGGGCGGCGATAAACTCAGAACAGTTCAAGGTCGAAACGTTTGCCGGAGCGTCTTTTCCGCACAGCCCGTACGGGCTTTATCGAGCGGGCCTTTTTTTCTACTACAGCCCAAGCGACACCGGACAGTTCCTTACCGGCATCGGGCTGCCCTACTGGTCACCCGACGTCGCGTTCTCGGCGAGTCAGCTCTACTTGCTTCTCGAGCCGCGCGTCCGGGTCAACCCGGTATCGGTTATCCTGACACTTTTCTGGCACCCGGCGTACTATCTTGAGGCTCCAACCAACGAGGGCGGCGCGTTTGACCTGAACGTTCGGCTACAGCTGGGGAACGAACAGACGGATCGGATAGCCGCGGGATTTGATAATCTGATTTCACTCTATTCTGCGGGAACAAACGACTTCGCCTACACTGTTTCCCCCTTTCTCCGCATGAATACAACGGGTGTTATCTGGGATTTCAAAATTTCCGCGCTCCTTTTACCATTCGATCCGGGAAGTCTATTTGAGGCCTACATCGGCATACGTACGGAGTTTTGACCATGAATCGCACGAAGATCCTGTTCGGTTCCCTTTTTCTCGCTCTCGGCGCGTTACCGCTCCACGCTCTTGAAACCGACCTGCTTTTTCATCTGGGCAATATGGACTTCGCGCAGAGCCGGTCATCTACCGATGCCGGTTTCCCCGGAACACTGTCTGCATGGGGAATCGATGCCGCAGTATCGCAGAAGGTGGGCGAGTCGGTGACCGCAACAGCGGCGTTCACCATGGACCCCGTTTTGCGCAACACGCTGGCAGCGAAGCTCAGATACAACTCGACCTATTTCGCGATTGAGGGTGGACCGTTCTTTGGCGTTCTGAATAGCGGCGGGACGTTGTTGAAGACCGGTTTGCGGGCAAGTCTCACCGCGCAGCTTCCCGGGGTAGTATTCATGACGTTCGATTCGGGCAGTACGATAGGTGCCACCCTGGTGCAAACAGGCGACTATAGCGAAGAGCTGAGCGAAATAGTGGCCGGATTCTACGTGTACAACGCAATTTGTTCGTTGCACCTGAAACAAACCGCCTTTACTCAGAAAGACAACAACGGGATACTGAAGGACTCGTTTCGTGAATACTCGTTTCAGACGGATGTGTTCCAGAAGAACGTTCCGTACAACGTGCTGCTGAAGTTCGGCTACCAGCTGCAGTCGAAGTATTTCGACTACACGGTTCCCGTCACCCACACTCTCGCCTCTCTGGTGCTCGCGGCCCGAGTCACCGTTCGAATGAACAACACAATGTCACTCGTTACCGGATTCGAAAGCAATATCTACGCATTCGGACTCGACGCTCTTTCGGGAGTGACGGTCTCGGACAAATTCCTGTTCCGCGCGCAGGCCGGTGTAAATCTTACCCTCGACAACCTCTCGACAAAATAGCAAGCCTTTGCCAGGTTCGCGGGCGATAGGCGGACAAAAAAAAACCGGCCACGACGAGCGCCGCAGCCGGTTGTCCATGTTGATACCACTAAGCGAGATTACGGTTTGGTTGTGCTTCCTGCCGGCGGAGTGGCAGCCGCGCCGCCCTGTGCACCCTGGCTCTGATCTGCCGGTTTTGCCATCTTCTGTGTTTCGAGATAGCGCAGTACCTGTATGTTACCCAGCCTCTGGACCTCTGCACGCTGCCGTGCCGCTTCGCGCTTGCCGAGGATACCCCAGAGTGCTTCGTTGTCTACATCGCTTTGAAGGTTCAGCGTGGCAAGGTCGTAGACAATGTTGACGTCTTTTATGTAGGAGATGAAGTCTCCCCCTACCTGCTCGGCGTCGCGGTAGACTACGAAACCGACCAACCGTACATAAGGGGTAAGGTTCGGGTAGAGCGGTGCTTTGTACAGAACGCGATTGCGGACGTCAGTTATGTAGGAGGGATTCTCCCACGTCAGCGTTCTCCAACCGTCAAAGTTCAAAGCGCCGAGATCTATTTCCCGCGTATCGTTGTTCGAGTCCGCGAGGATGACCCCGAATCTTTCGGGAAAGTTAAGGCCCATGATATCTACTGAAAGTGATTTCAGCGTGCCGACGTTTTTCACGACCCCGTTCCCGTCAAACGCATTGACATTGCCCACATTGTAGACAGGAATTTCGAACGGTGGTTTGATAATCGCGTAGGAATTGAAGGGCTCCGTCGGGAAACGGACGCGAATTCCCATGACAACATCGCCTGCAAACTTGGAGGCGCCCTGCCGCACAGTCGCGGCCTTGGTCATGGAATCACTGTCCCGGGCTACGGTGCGGGATGAAGAGGCAAGAGTCACGTCCCAGTTATCGATGGCGAGCGAGCTCTTCATCGCAGCCTTGTCGACCTCGGTGAAGCTGGCCCCTGCCTGATTGCTGAAGTCGATCTCGGTCGCCTTGTTTTGTGCCGGCGTCGTCGACGTATCGTCGGCCGCAAGCTTCGCAAAGTCTATCAGCGTGGACTGTTCGGCCATAACCGAAGCGCTCAACGCCAAGAACATCACAACGATAAGAATCAGGAAACGTTTCATCCCATACTCCTTTACTTGCTCAGCCTTCCCTGTGAGACACCCTAACTTACCTAAAATTATACGCAGGCAGCAACCTTTGTCAACGATTTTTTTCCCACTGGACCAATTTGCCATAGTGATCTATCTATTTATTTTATCGAAAAATAGGGTTGACCGGGAAGCTGTCCGTCAATCGTCACCGTGACCTGCTTGATCTGGGGAAAATTGAACCGGACCGTGTGGACCAATATCTCGATCGCCCGGTCGACCGACTCCTGGATCTGGTCCGCAGCGGTAACCATTTCGGTCGAAAAATCAATGTACACATGATCGTGGCGGACGAGGAGTGCTTGAACCCGAGTATCGACGGGAGCTACGCGCTGGTCGCGGAGTCGTTCGGGGCCGAGGAGCTCCTCAGCGATGAGGGCGTGTACCGCGAGCTCCAGCGTCGGTTGCCACGGTACGAGTCGGGACTCGCCGTTGAGCTTCCCGGTGATGTTTTCCGGAAAGAAGAGATACCGTTCGGTTTGCCTTACGGGAAACATGAAGAAAAACGCCAGGCCAAGAACCAGGCTCGCCCCAAAAAGTGCGGCCCACAGCAGGTATGGCCGCTTTCGGATCAGGTCCACAGGTTACTCCACAGTATTGCGTTGCTCGTAGTTGCCGACGTAACGAACGATGCCATTATAGATTCCCGCGGCTATCTTCCGCAAGTATGCATCATCATCGAGTCGTGGACCTTCCTGCGGATTCGTGAGAAAGCCGATCTCGACCAGAACGGACGGCATTTTCGCGTTCCGAACGACCGCCCAGGGGTTTTCCTTCAGACCGAGGCGAGGCGAGACCGCGCCGATCTGCGAGTCCAGCCCGTCGAGAATGCTTTTACCGAGTAAGACACTCTCGATCGTGTACTCCTCCTCGAGCATCGAATTGAGGATAGGAAGCACCTCGGCCGAAGGGGCGGAGACCTGCGAAGGGTCGAGAAGTTTCCGGCGGTACTCAGGCGGCAGGTACCAGACTTCAAATCCCTTCGTGTCGGCCTTGAGCGACGCGTTTGCATGGACCGATACAAATACGATCGAATCATCGCGTTTCAGCGGGATCGCGTTAGCCAGTTCCGTGCGCTGTTCGAGTGTCAGGTAGGTGTCACTATCCCGGGACATGACGATCTTCTTCTCCGGATATTTCGTCTCGAGCATATCGCGCAGAATTTTTCCAACTTTCAGAACCACGTCTTTTTCCTGGATGCCCACCTTTTTGCCATTGATCATGTGCCATCCGATCGCTCCAGGGTCCTTTCCGCCGTGCCCGGGATCTATGAAGATCGTGCCTATGTGGCGGCGAGGCACCGCCGCGACTGCGGGTTTTTGCTTGAAAAGATTCTGGATATAAGCTGCGGCCAGTGGTGTTACCGTCAGTACGCCCTTTTCGTCTGAGACTTCACCGAGATTCTTCTGTTCTCGGCTATTGAGGAGAAAGGTTGGCCAGTCTACGCGAAACGCCAATTCGTTCGCACCGTCGGAAATGACTCCCTGCCGACGATAACTGTCCCACTCCAGTTGCGCACCGGTACCGTCGAGAAGAGACAGCAGCGGAATCGGCTCCGCGGAGGCGATTCCGGACAAGATCAGAAAGGACAACGCGAAAAGCGCATCTCTTACGATTCCGCGACTCATCGGCTCAAACCTCCACCGGCTGCTCGGGATCCGCGGTGAAGGCGGCAACGCCGAAGGGCATCCGTGCGCCAAGGGAATCTATGAGGTAGTCGACCCCCTGAATGCCGCCTCGCACGAGGGCGGTCCAGAAAAGCGCGCTGAAATCGACCGAGAGCGCGCCGGACTCGGGAATGTCCGAGATGTGTTGCGAAGCGGGGAGTTTTGGTGCGAGCGACAGGCCGTGGCGGCGAAGGCAGGTCCTCACCGTGTCGCTCAGGGTGGCGCCGGACCAGATCGGGAGGGTCTCTCTCTCCCATGCGGGAAGAGGAAGGATATCCGGCAGTGGCGCGGGTTCTACCTTATGTCCTGAGAGTTTCGAGCTGACAGTGTCCAGTGCCGGTCGTCGTGCCTGAAGCTCGGAATAGAAACCCCGATTCACCGCGTCGAACAGACCGAAGAGGGCATGATCGTACTCCTGTTCGGCAGAGAAAAGGAATTGATCGGTCTCGGCGATGTTGGGTTCCAGTCGAATTTCTATACAACGAAGCGCGTACTGCGCTGCTCGAATCGCATCCGTTCGGTCGGAAGCGCAGGCGATGACATTTCCGCATTTCTCGACATTGTTGGCCGGGAAGTTGACGGCGGTTCCGGTGTCGATGCGAAGAAAAACGTCCTTGACTCCGCGAATGTTTCGCGCAGCGGCGACGCCGGAGATCTGCGCTACGGTACCGGGAACGGATATGAAGGCTCGCTCGGCGGTGACCCAGTTGCGTCGCGGCGAAAGATCGCCCGGCGGCAGTCCGACGGCAAGGTTCATCGCAGCTTCGGTGACCTCGAGACCGGATGCGTAGGGGAAGGTCCATCCGGACATGTAACCGCCGGACAGCCGTGCGGCAATCTCCCCGATCACGGCACCCTGGCCGGTATGAAACACGTCTCCCTTTGCGGCGCCTCGAGTGATACCGAGGGCGCGAACGCCCGCCGAAAATACCTCGACGAGGTCACGTCTTACGTTAACGCCGATTTCCGCGGGAATGGTATGGCCCATCTCAACAAAAGCGGGGGGAAAGTAGATATGGCGTTCCGCGAGTCCGCAGATCGTAATCTCTCCCTGGTACACTATCGCGTCGATACTGTACTCGTTGCCGGGAATGAACTCCTCGACTATAGCGCGTTGTGTCCGGGAGAACTCAATTGCGGATTGTACGGCCGCGGCGAGGTCATCTGGAGAATCCACGCGCCGCACTCCCCGCGCCCCCATGTTATCCACCGGCTTGACTACCAGCGGATAGGTCAAGCCCTGGGGCGAAACCACCGGGTCGTCACTCTGCGAGAACTCCACAAACCGCGGTGAGGGCACTCCGGCGGCCGCAAAGCACCGTCGCATCCGCGCCTTGTCGGACGCATTCAATGCACTCTCGTAGGAGGTGCCGGCCAGGCCCAGAGCCTCCCCGATCCGGGCAACGTTCGCCGAAAAATCCGTCCCGGCAGTAAACACCCCGGTGATACGGGGTTCCGCGGATCGTGCGGCATCAAGGAGGCGTTCGGAATCCTTCAGGTCGATAGGAAGAAAACTGTCCGCAATGGATGCGCCCGGACAAGCCGGATTTCCATCCGCGACATGGACGAACCAACCCTTGCGTTTTGCTATGCGAATGGCGGGCAGCTGCAT
>DATKUF010000228.1:0-7102 GCA_035530755.1 Spirochaetia bacterium
GCCGCGGGGGAAGAGCGGGTAACTCGAGGTGGCGCCTGGAATGTGGCGATGCAATTCTTTCGGGGCACAAATCGCGGCCACTATCCGGTCGACGGTACGAGTTACAGCACAGGGATGCGCCTCGTGCGGACGATCCTTGAACCTGCGCCGGCAACCCCGCCGACGGGACCGTGAAGCGAATTTCGACTGCTATTTCGCAGGTTCGCGGACCTTGCTTTCCCGTTCGATCTTCTCGTAGAAATCAATGACGGAGCGCACATAACGCCTCTTCGCCGGATAGGGACGGTAGAAGAACGACCGCTTGAATCCGTAGATGATGAGGTCTTTGAGCTGTTTCGGCGAGATGTCAAAACTGTCGACGGCGAGTTCGATCTCCTTTGTTACCGTAGTGCGAGAGACCAGCCGATTGTCGGTACAGAACGTGACCGAAAGATTGTGCGAAAGCATCTTACCAAGGCTGTGCTCACGGACCGATTGCACGTTCGGCGAAGTCTGCAGATTGCTGGTAAGACAGACCTCCACTGTGATGCGCTGATCGGCTATGTAGTTTACCAGGTCTTCGACGTACGCTTTCTTATCCTTGATATCCGGCGAGTAGATCATTTCGGCATCGAAAAGATGAAGGCCGTGTCCGATCCGTTCCGCATGTAATTTCGTGATGGCTTGAAAAATCGATTCCGGACCGTAAGCTTCTCCCGCGTGAACCGTCTTTTTCAGGAAGTTCTTGTGCACGTAGTCGTAGGATTCTTCGTGAGCGCTTGCCGGGTATCCGAACTCACTTCCGGCAAGATCGAACGCAACGATCTGGATGTCGGTTGAATGGCGCAGGGATACCGCTGCCCGAGCGAGGTCCACTGAGGCTAGGCGAATGACATCCTGATCGCTCGAATAGGGATGGAGTCGAAAAAGATCGGCGTAATATTCCGAGAACCCGTCGTTGAAGAACCGCATAGCACAAACGATAATGCCGTACTCGAACGGTGGCTCGTCAGGCGGCAACTTGCGGTTTATTTCGTCCCGGGCCCGGCGGAATCCCTCGTCGACCGCTCGCATCACCTGTTCCAGATTCATTATGCTGTTCATGTGCAGCTGCGGAGCAAATCGTACTTCGATGTACCGCACTCCTTCGGCGAAGTTGTCTTCCGCCAGTTCGTATGCGATCCGGGAAAGGCTCTCCGGATCCTGCATAACCTTGGTCGTAAGCGCGAATCCCGTGAGGTATTCGTCGAGATTGCTGTAACTCTTCTTGAAAACCAGCTCGATGAGTCCTTCTTCAGTATATGAAGGCAGACCGATCTTGCGCTCGCGGGCAAGCTCGATCAGCGTGTCGAGTCGGAGACTTCCGTCGAGGTGAACGTGAAGGTCTGTTTTGGGAATGGCGCGAAGAAACTCGGCCGGGTACTTCATTGTGACAACCTCCGGTGTTCCTACTATAATAACTGTGGATCGAACGCTGTGCAAACATTTCCGCCGCCAACGGGGAAACAGGAGAACTGCGGAGTGACTGAGCGATCGGCAGAATCACAGAGGGACGACGAGCAATTGGATCTCGTCGACGAACAGGATCGGGTTGTTGGAATGGTGCTGCGAAGCGACGCACACGGCGACCCCGCCCTCATACACCGGGTCGCTCACGTCCTGGTCTTCAATTCCGCGGGTGACTTGTATCTGCAAAAGCGCAGCAGCCGCAAAGATGTACAGCCCGGAAAATGGGACACATCAGTGGGAGGTCACGTGGACCTCGGCGAAACCTATCATGCCGCTGCACTTCGGGAGACGGCGGAGGAACTCGGTGTCACCGGTGCAGAGCTGACGTTTATGCACAAGTATCTGCACAGGAATGCGTACGAGTCGGAGTACGTGTCGACGTTCAAACTCGTATGGGACGGGCCTATTGTGTTTGACAGCAACGAGATAGAGGAGGGGCGGTTCTGGCGGCTCTCCGAGATAGAAGCGTCCAGAACCGGTGGATGTTTCACTCCGAATTTTCTCAACGAATTCGATACCTACGGCGTATCGACCGGCGCGAACATTTCAAGTACCAGAGACTTGAACTGACGTCCGCGATCAAACTCGTTGAGAAACATTCCAAAGGACGTGCATCCCGGGGAAAACAAAACTGTAGTTCCGGAACTACACCTACGGCCGACCGCTTCGATGCAGGCCGACAAAGATGTGTAGGGTCCGAAGTAGCCGATCTTTGCGGCGTCGAGAAGTTGAATGATTTTTTCCGTTGCGCTTCCAGCCAACAGGTGGGTCTCGGCCGCAGACCGCGCGATATCTGTGAATAGCTCGAACGACAATTCTTTGTCGGTGCCGCCTGCTACGAGCAGGACTCTACCCGGAGTCCCCGCGATCGCGGCCGCCGTTGCTTCCGGAATCGTCGATGCAGAATCATTTATGAAACGAACTCCATCTCGTTCTGCGAAGAGCTCCATCCGGTGCTCGATTCCGGGAAAGGAAGCAAGCCCGCGCCGGATCTCCGCAGGGGAAACGCCGAATAGCGAAAGCGCGGTACCGGCCACAAGCAAATTTGTGCGGGTAGCCGCAGGAATATTCGACGGTTCCAGAATCCTCGTTTCTCCGTCCGGTGTACGAATCCACCCCGTATCGCCCCGAAAATAGCCGCCCGAAACGTTCTCCGGAAGTGGTGCAACCGAAAAGAAAAACGGCCGGGCCGGGGTCTGCTGAGCGAAATTGCGACCTTCGGATTGGTCGAAATTGACGAGTGTGAATTGATCGCTCGACTGACCGCGAAAGACCAGCTTCTTGTCGGCGATGTAGGTGGCCATCGAGTGGTAGTAGTTCTGATGATCGGGCAGGATATTGGTGACTACCGAAACGGTCGGGTGCAGCAGACGCCATCCCTCGCCACGGTCCACGAGCAGAAGATCGCCGAGCTGGAACGAGGAGATCTCGAGGATCACCGGGGCGTCGGGTTCGATATCGTCCACAAAAGTGAGTGGGGAAACCGTTATGTTGCCTCCCAGGCAGGCACGCAAATCGCGCCCCTTGATGACGTGGTGAATTGCGGTGACGGTGGTGCTCTTGCCTTTTGAGCCGGTTACCGCTATCACCGGGTTGCTCGACATTTTGAGAAATAGAGAAATATCGGTCTCGATTCTCCGCGCCTGGCTCAGAATCGCAGTTTTCCGGGGCACCGCGGGATTCTTGACGACCATGTCGGCTGTGGCGAAATCGGCGACCTCGTGTGTTCCCAGTACGTAGCGAACGGGCAGCCCTTCGAGCTTTTTCAAGGAGGGAGCCAGGTCGGTTTCGCTTCGAGTATCGGTAACCGTGACGAGAGCACCGTGCCGGCTCAGGTATCGGGCGGTCTCGATTCCTCCGCCGTGGAGACCGAGCCCCATCACGGTTACGCGGCATCCCGATAGATCAGTTGGAAGCATATTCGATCTGGAACTCCTTCATACCGCTCTGATTCAGGTAGGGCTTCACCAGCAGTCCCTGAAAGACCGCTTTCCACTCGTCGGGAACCTGTTTCCGGAGAGTGGTGTAGCTCACCAGATTTTCATTGAACTCCCCACGCTTCAACTCTTCCTGGATTGCGTCCATGTGCGGGCGAATGAGGTCGGCGACTCGATGCAGAACGGGCAGCGCGGATCTGCGTCCGGCGGGCGCGAGGGAGATTACCGTATAACAGATCGCCCGGTACTTGCATGTGAAAGGGTAATACGGATAACTACGCATTCCGTCCGGGAGGAACAGTTTTGAGAGAAATTTCGTGAGTTCGCGATCTATCCAGATTCCCTGAACAAAGTATCCTCGTCCGGTCTCTCCTATCCACGTCTGGGATACTGATTGTCGGATTCTGAACGCGCGGATTCTGCCTTCTTCCACCATCACCTGATCGAGCGGTATCAGGTCCGCCTCGAGGAAGAGCTGATTTGTCTCATATTCCGGAGTAGTATCATTCGACCCTTTCTCGATAACCGTATGGATCTGAGGTCTGAAGGCAAGATCGATCCTGAGAAGATACAGGTAGGTCTGTTCACCGACGCGATAAAGATGAAAGAAGCCTGGTCGCAGGACCTCTGAGGGGTCGAAGATATAGGTCAGGTCTTCGAGTACGGTGGGTATGATCCGGGCAAGCTGCTCGAAGAATTTTCGCAGCGTTTCGACGTACTGCTCTTTCGGTTTGGGGTTTCTTACATCGTGATGAATCGAGAGCGGTGGAACCCGGAACGGTTCGGCGAGCTTTATGAAAAAATCCTCTCCCTGACTGAAGTGACGGGTGTAATTCTCCGCAACCGGGTTGGGGATCTTTGAATCCGACGTTCCGGTTGGAGGGTGCGCCTGGTTCAGAAGGTCGTTAATGCGCCCGTCCGTGTGGTGTAGCCGGATCTCGCCGAGAATCTGCTCCATCTGGACATAAACTATACAAAGAAAACGGACGAGTATCAATTCAAAGAGAACTTGTTGCAACGCTGCCAAACGCGGGGTAATATCAATGTCGATGACACATAATCGACGGATCGTTCTCGGGTTGATTGCGCTATTTGTCTCCGTATCCGGGGTCTGGGCGCAAACGGGCGCGCATGGGTCGAACAATCCCTATGGACTCATCCTCTACGCTGAAGGTTCGGACCTCACCGTTTATCGCGACGGAACTTTGACAGACTACGATCTATCCAGTACCGATGTGATTGGTCTGCCGCTTTTCGCCGGGGATCTGATTCAGACGGGACCCGGCACGCTCGTCGAGTTGCAGCTCGAACCCACCCGCACACAACTCAAAGTCGCCGAGAACACGACATTTCGCATTCAATCGCTTGGAACCGCCGGTACGGCGCAGGTCGACCTTACCTACGGACGCATCCGCGCGAAGGTCGAGCGCTTCGCAGCGACTGTTTCGGCGCAGGGCGAGTATCCTTTTTCCGTCCGCGGACTTGCCGCAGTCGCCGGGGTCCGGGGGACGGACTTCGGATTCGATTACGTTGCCGGTACCGACGGATCGACGGTGCCCGTAACTCGAATTTACTGCTTCGACGGAACGGTCGACGTCAACGGCATTAACCGAAGCGAGGAATCCGGACGCGAGGCGGAAAAGCCCGGGAAAACGATGGCAGGCACTGTGGTCATTCGGGCGGACGAGATGGTCACTATCGCGTCGGTTCCGGTGCAGGAGGAGTCCGGCAAACCTGCGGGATCAACCCCAATTGGCAACGCCCACCCGGAAGCGGTTTTTCAGACGGATACCGTTTCCTCCTCAGTCACACAATTCTGGAATCGCTACGATTTCCAGGCGCAGCCGATTTCGCCGGAAGCGGCAGAACGCCGATTTCCGAAACTTGAGGGACAGCTTGGCAGCCACTACGGTGCGACCGTCGCCGCAGCAACTGCGACATCGCCGCAAATCGAGCCGGCCGCTGCCGACCAATCGAAGGTCCCCGAATCGGCGCCGGAATCTTCAATCCCGACGGAAACCTCAGCGGGCCCGGGGCCGGCAGCACCCGTCCAGCAGTCGACCGTTCCGGTTGAGCCATCAACGGTAACCGCGAAACCTGCGGCCGCGCCCGTCCCGAATCCAATAATGCTCCCGTCAAAGGCCGACGTGAAAGTCGCGCAGAATGTCTACATGGGGGTGGCCATAGGCGGTGCCACACTGAGCATCGCGGGAGCCGGGCTCTACTTTTTTGGAACGGCGATCTTTCCGGGAATGAGCTCTCAAACCAACGGAAGTCTGTCGAACGGGCTTTTGATCACAGGTGGCTCGCTCTTCGGCTGCGGGATTATTGCCTATCTCATCAGCCTGGCCACCGCAAAATAGCCCAGACGGCGCGTGGCTCAGGCTCTACGCGGCCGGAGTGAAAACCGTGAGTGACGGCACAATCGCGTCTTCTTTACGATCGATTCGGTAAATGACCCAATCGCCGCGGTCTCTCTTCAAGTGGAGAATGTCGTTGCGCTGGTAGGCCGTATTCTTGATTACGGACTTTGCGGAACTGTCCGTGGACGCAGATTGCGGGAACTCCGGCTGCCACTTCAGATAAGTAGCCGCGATCACAACCTCAAGCGCGCTCTGGTCGACCAATTTCATCTTGAGGCCGGAAACACCGAAGACGAAGGTCGTTGGTTTCAACGCGGGCTTTCCGGAATCGACCCAGCCCTGCGCCGGCAGCACCCCGGACTTCATTTCCACGGACATCCGCATTCTTGAAGTCACGTAGAGGTTGACCACCTGGTTAATCTCGTTCTTTCCGGCACCGTCGATCACACATTCCTGCATGACCGCCTGGTCCAGGTTGTTCATCCCGTTATAGAAGGTGAAGACGACTTTTTCCGGCGGATAGCCGTGGGTCGTGCGCGGGGCAAGTGCTTTGGAAATGATGGTGCCTGGAATCGTGCCGACTACGAGCACCATCGCCGCGATGAGTACGGTTACCTTCCCATGCTTCCGGACAAACTCCCGGCGTTTGAATCTCTTCGTCATTCGCTTCCAGCGCGCTTCGGCCTGCTGGAGAAGGACAGCCTTACCCTGTTCGGTAACCTCCTGGAACGGTCCGGCCGTCGCCCAATCGCGCAGGCGCGCTATCCATTCCGAAGGCTCGTGAAGGTGGTTTAGAGGATCTCTGAGGATTTCTATGACGAAATTCGAAAGGTCCTCCCGGATCCGCGGATCGTGGTAGACGGGATCGATCGAATATCCGGCTCTGACTCTGAGATGGAGATCTTCAGAACGTTCGGCGCGATAGGGATACTGTCCGGTTACGGCGCGATAGACCATGGAGGCGAGAAAGTAGGACAAATTCTGCGTGGGATCCAGGTCGGGGTGGTTCATGCTTTCGAAGTACCGGATCTGATCATCCAGAGGCTGATACTCACGAATGGTCCGCATCAGCTCACCGGGGAGCAGAAGTGTGCCGCCGTCGTTGAGAAACACCACCCCGCGGGTATGCAGTTTGTGCAGGGGCAGCCGACGCTCCTGCAGAAGGGCAACGGCCGCCGTCAGTCGCTCAAGCAGGCCCAATATCGCGGCGGGCTCCCGGGTCAGGGTCTCGTCGAGGGTGACGCCTTCGAGGTAGGGTCCGTACACCAGGACGTGCCTGTCATGTTCGGTAAATCCGGAAGGAAGCCATTCTTC
>DATKUF010000229.1:0-4829 GCA_035530755.1 Spirochaetia bacterium
CGAAGACCATCGATAACGATGTCGGCGACCCGGAGTTCAAAATAGTCGATCACACACCCGGCTACGGCAGTGCGGCCCGATACTGGGCATACGTGACTCAGCTTCTCGACGAAGAGAATCGCGGTATGAGCCCATCGGAGTGTGTAACTGTCATCCAGGCGATGGGACGAAAGGCCGGATTCATCCCGGCTGCGTCGCGTCTGGCAGACCCTGACCGGAAGATGCCGCTTCAGATTTACATGTCCGAATCGCATCACACGCTCGAATCGCTCGCCGAGCACGTAAACATGGAACTGACCCGTTCGGGACGCTGCATCGTCGTCGTGAGCGAAGGTTTCGATGTCGGAGGTCTTGGTGAGGCGCACGACGGCTTCGGTCACATCGAGTATGGAGCAAGCCAATCGACTGTCGCCCAGGTCGTGATCAACTATCTGAATTCAGTGAAACTCGCCGCGCGCGGAACAGCATCGGCGCAGGTGCCCGGCGTACTTCAGAGGTCAACCTCGATCTTCGCCTCCGCCGTTGATATTGAAGAGGCGTACCAGGTTGGCCGCAAAGCGGTCGATGTGGCTCTCAAGGACGGCACCGGATTCATGGCCACTATCGGTCGCGCGCCTGGAGCCGTCTACAGGGCGCTCTACGACAAAGTCCCGCTGGATCAGGTTGCAAACTCTGAGCGGCACATGCCGAAGCACTGGATCGACAGGAACGGACTGGACGTAACCGACGAGTTTGTGGCCTACGCACGCCCGCTTATCGGCGACGGCTGGCCTGATGTTCACATCGAAAATGGAATTCAGCGATTTGCGCGGATCGTTCCGAAGTTCATCGATTCCAAACTTCCCGCATATGTTCCACAGCGGCACCGGACGGCATAGCGTCTTGAAACACCGTCATTCCGAAGCGACGCGGCCCGGATTTTCGCCCCAGTGTCGGACCAGTGGACCGTCGGGACCGAGTACCGGATCAAGTTTCGGCACAGGAACGCCCCGGATGTTCGCGAGGGCGTGTTCACGCTCTTCCAGCCTGCAGTAGTTCATGTCCGCGTGCCTTCCGTCAGGATAGGCGCCTACGACGCCGAAATCCGCCGACGCACAGATGCGTTTGTGCGCGACTCCCGCCGGAATCACCACGACGTCGCCTGAGTGCACCTCCACGTCGATTCCGCGCTCGCCGCCCAGCCGGATGGTCGCGGAGCCGCTGTACACTCCAAGCACTTCGTGCGTAGTGCTGTGGTAGTGGTGATAGGGGAAAACCCCGTTGCGCCACGAACCGGTCCAGCCGAACTCGCCAAATCGGCGCTCGATCTGCACCGGGTCCGCAGGAAGAGCCGAGCGATAAGAAAGGACGGGCACCAGTCCGTTTGGAATGACCCCGTCATCGTGCAGCCGATGTACCTCCACCACATTTTCGTCCACGAGGAAAGGCTACCCTCCTTATGCGCTGATGGTCAATTCCTGTGATGAGCGGGACCATTCGTGGTACAATGATGATGTCCCATGTTGAATCGTGCTCGACACCAACGAGGAAGAAGCTTGTGAAGGGCCAGAATCGCGCGACGCAAAACGGGGCGGAGAAATATCAGAGAATATTCGAGCTCGCCGCCGTGCCGCTGATGGAGCAGGATCTCTCCAAGCTTCGCCGCAGAACTGCGGAGCTGAAAGAGGACCGTGGCTTCAACTTGGAGCGGTATCTCACGTCCTGCCCGGAGTTCCTGCGGGAAGCTGCTTCCCTGATCGAGGTCACCGACGTGAACCAGGCAGCGATCCGGCTGTTCGAAGCCGATCGAAAGGAGGAACTCCTTGGGCCGCTTGATCCGGATCAGTTTTCCGTCGCGAATGATGCGTTCCGGCAAACCCTTCTTGCAATCGACAAAGGCGAAGTCAACATAGAGGGTGTGTCCGAAATTCTTACCTGCAAAGGGAACGTGCGCCGCGTGACGGTGAAGTCCCATATACCCGCATCCGAGGGGTCCACCTCACCGATGATTGTCGGCCTCGTCGATGTAACGGAACAGGCACGTGTGGAAGTGGACCTGCGTGCCGCGAAGGAGCTGGCGGAAAGCCTGATCAACACGGCAAACGTCATGGTTGTGGGACTCGACCTTTCGGGAAAGGTTACGATTTTCAATTCAGCGGCCGAACGGATCAGCGGATACACGCGGGCGGAAATGATCGGCCGCGATTGGTTTGAAGCCGTTGTACAGCCTGACGATTACGCCAAAGTGCGGAAGAAATTCGAAGAGTTTACCCGGCACGGTGACACTGACCCGTTCGAGAATCGTCTCCTCACCAGGTTCGGAACTGAGCGCTATATCTCCTGGCAGAACAGTCAAATCATAACGGACGGGCGGTTCGCCGGAACGCTTTCGGTGGGCATGGACATCACCGAGCGGGTCCGTTTGGAGCGCAACCTTGCGGCCGAGCAGTCCCTGTTCACCACCCTTATGAAGAATTTGCCCGATCAGATCTACTTCAAGGACCTGCACAGCCGGTTCACCAGAATCAGTATGTCCCAGGCTCGCGCCATCGGTATCCAGGATCCATCCGAAGCCGTGGGAAAAACCGATGCCGACTTCTATGGCGCGGACCACGCTCTGAAGGCACTCGAGGACGAGCGGATGGTAATCGAAACCGGAAGTCCTCTTGTAGACATCGAGGAGCTCGAGACCTATCCGGACAGACCCGTTTCCTGGGCGATTACCTCAAAAATGCCGTTGCGCGACGAGCAGGGAAAAATCGTCGGTACGTTCGGAATCACTCACGACATCACCGAACGAAAATTGCTCGAAGCCAGAAATCAGGAACTGGCGGCCCTCGTCGACTCGGCCGACGACGCGATCATAGGATTCGATCTGGATCGCAGGGTTACGGTATGGAACCGTGGCGCCGAGACCATGTTTGGCTACACTCGCAACGAAATGACGGGCGAATCGACCTCCATCCTCATTGCTCCGGAGCTTGAAGAGGAGGCTCGGATCTCGCGGGAAAAGGTAATACGCGGCGGGAAGATCACCAATCAGGAGACCGTCAGGGTCCGAAAAGACGGATCGAGGATTCTCGTTTCAATCACCCTTTCGCCGATCCGCGACGCGGACGGCCGGACCGTGGGAATTGCGTCGGTTGCGCGAGACATCACGGAGCAGAAAGTGCTCGAAGAACACAAGAACAGAATCCAGCGTCTGGAAAGCCTTGCGACCCTTGCCGGAGGTATCGCGCACCGTTTCAACAACCTCACAACAGTCATCAAGAGCTACGTCGATCTGTCGCGATCCGCGCCGAACCTTCCTCTTCGCGTTGCCTCCTACCTCGATGCCGCCTCCGTAGGCGTTCAGAAGACCGTGGACATCGTCGACAGGATGATGGCCTTGACCGGGCGGAGCGGTACGGCTCGACCCGTGCGTCTGGACCTTCTCGCACGCGACCTTCTCGAGGCGAACGAAAATAGAATCAAAGGTGAAATGATCACCGTCGAGAACGAGCTCACGGCAACCGAGGCAGTCCTTGCAGATGAATCGCGATTAATGTTCGTGCTGGGGAGCCTGTTCGGCAACGCCCTGGACTCCCTGCTCGATCGGCCCCAGCGGCGGCTAATCGTACGGACGGGGAACACGAAAGGAAATGTATATTTCGAGGTGCAGGATTCCGGCTGCGGCATTCCGTCCACGGTGTTGCCACAAATTTTTTCCCCTTTCTTCAGTGCAAAAGGCGAATGGGCGCCGCCGGGATCGCCGCAGGCACGACTGAAGGGGGTCGGACTTGCCCTTGCAATCAGCAGTATTACCGTGTCCGAATACGGCGGCCGGATCGACGTGGAGAGCTCCGAAGGGGTGGGATCTACGTTCCGGGTTCTGCTGCCGCTTCCGAAAAAAAGACGTAACATAGTTTCCCAGGGCTGACCCAGGACCAGCGGATGGCCCGTTGCCAGGGTCCCGGTGACGCGGTGGCCTTGTTTCCGGCTGCGGTCCACGGTACTATTGCTATCATGTCGAAGCACGTTCTGCATAACGAGTTCACCGCGATCATCGAACGCGATGAGGGGTGGTACATCGGCTACTGCGCGGAGATTCCGGGCGCGAACGGCCAGGGAAAAAACGTTGAAGAGTGCAAGAAGAACCTTGCCGATGCTATTGCACTTATTCTGCAGGACCGACGTGAAGATGCCGCACGAGGACTCCCTGCCGGCGCAGTTCAGGATATCGTCAGCATTTCGTGAAACGGAACGCGCTACTCCGGCATCTTCGTTTCCACGGCTGTGTACTCAAACGTGAAGGTCACTCTCACTCACTGTGGATGAATCCACAGACCGGCGCCGTTGAAGCTGTTCCGAGACACGCTGAAATCGCAAACCGCCTTGCGCGGAAAATTTGCCGCGCACTTTCCGTTCCGGAGATCGGATAACGGCCAAAGTCGGTCGAACCGGTACGGGGGGATACGTGACAGGCAGGAACTGCGCGAGCGATCGGTGTGAAAATCCTTGTTATGGATTTGCCTGTCATCGCCCGCTTGGACCGTAATCAGTAGCCGACGATCTCGGATTGTACTGCTTGCCGTGAGGTTCTCCTCTCCCTCCCCATCCTCCAGCGCTTCCAGCCCGACACCTGACTCCCGGCGACTACGACCGCCGCAACGCCCCTCCTCGGCGTGGCGGTGGCTTCGGTAGGTTGTGACGCTCGAAGGTTCCTTGCGACACAATTCATGCACCGCCTGAACGTATCCTTCAAATAGACCACAAAACTGGGGGAGGTCGGGAATGTCGCGCCTCTGATGACGGGCGAAAATGTAATGATCTTCTCATTCGCCTCTTAGTTTTGTCTCGTATGATGAACT
>DATKUF010000230.1:0-2489 GCA_035530755.1 Spirochaetia bacterium
CTGGGCCGGCAGAATGCTTCCTTCTGCGAGGTAGGTCAGCGCGGCGTCGAATGGTGCCTGCCACAACTGATCGGCGGCCCAGATTGCGGTGAATTCGGCCCGGGCGCCACCGGTGTCCTCTCTGACGGCCTTTAAGACAGCACGATAGAAAGAGACCCAGGTCGGAATCGGCTTCTCCCTGAACCGTTCGAGCAGGGCGCCGAGCCCGTTCAAATCGCGCAGAACCAACAGACGATCCGCAAGAACCTGACCGGCCGAAGCGTTCTCCGGCCCGGCGTTGACGAGGTTCCACAACTGTGAGGTTGTCCTCGCAGGCGGTGCGTTTTGCTCCAGATGGAGCAGACGGTAGAGTCGCATCGAACTGTCTTCCGGGTGATCGGTCAGATACGCATTGACAAGGGTAATCGCCTGGTCGCGTCTGTTCTGCAACAACCTCAGTGCGGCGAGGGCCCGGACGAGCTCCGGTGTCCCGGGGAATCGACGAAGACCCAGGGTGAGATACTGCTCCGCGACAGTGTAGGATGTGGGCGCCATGGTTCGCGGCAGTCGTCCTGGTTTCGATTCCGGCGCGCTTGTGCCCTCGAGGGCGAGAAACGCGAGGTTCCGGTAGGCGACAGGCGAGACGTTTGGGTGCCTGCGCAGAAGGTCCTCGTACATCGGGTGCGCCATTGCGTAGGAGCCCGCGGCCATGTTCATGTCAGCCTGAAGCAGCACCATCTCGGGACCCAGCGCTTCTTCGGGCGGCATAAATCCGATAAAGGACCGGGCGGACTCGAAATCTCCCGCATCGTAGGCAAGCAGCGCCGCAGCCGCGGGAACCATCCGTGCGATCCTGTAACTGTCGAAGGATTTCAACGCGGTAGTAACCGAATGAGCGGACTGCAATAATGCCATGTCCACGTAGAAGCGCCTGTCTTCAGTGAGGTCCCCGGCGCGGCGATAGACGCTCGGGTCCTGTGAAGTCGGGACGGAGGTGAAAAGCTTCACCTCCGACGATGTTGCCTGTTTGTCGGTTGGTTGTTTTCCGGCACGAAAAAGAGCCTCGATACGCAACGAGTCAAAGTTTTCGGAAGTAAGATATCGGGAGGCATGTTCCGCCGCATCCGCGGTTCGTCCGGCGAGAAGCTCGGCCCACACCGCGACCGCCCACAGCGACTGGTTTCCCGGAAACGCCGACGTCGCCCGAAGTGCAAATGAATCAAGCGTCTGGTAACCGCGTTCTTTATCACCGGAGTCTTCCGCAAGCGACCGAACACGCTTGAGAACCGAGAGCCATTCGGAGACCGTCTGAGCGTTCTTCGCGGCAATTGTCAACGCTGTCTGAGCGCCGGTCATGTCCCCCGCGCTCAGGCGACTTTCGGAGCTTCTGAGCGCAGAATTGAACGCACCTGCGTGAACATTCTGTTGCACAATCTTCAGCACAAGAAGCGCTGCGAGGAGTGCGGCCACGGTCCAGACAAGACCCACGACGAAACGAAGCTTCGGGATGCGGGCAAATCCGATCGAACCACCCTGCGTTTTCATCGGTCCTACGCGCTCGACCTTGGTGAGTCGCCGCATCGGCTCTTGCGGATCCCGTCAAGCACGCCGTTCACGAATTTGTAGGAGTCGTCTGCGCCGAAAGTCCTCGCGATGTCAATTGCTTCATCGATGGTGACTGATGCGGGAATATCGGGTTGAAAAACCAGGGCGTAGACACTGACGCGAAGGATCGCAAGATCCACCTTGCTCACGCGCGAGAAATCCCAGTGTTCCAGCTGATCGTGGATCAGCTGGTCGACCTGGTCGATATTTTCAAGCGTTCCGGCAACCAGAAGCCGGGGAAAGGTGAAGTCGGGAGCATCCGCCTCCGGATCGGCTCCCGCGGAGGCCTCAAGGTCGGCTGCCCTGAGCCAGCCGAATCGGATAATCTCTTCTACAGGCGCATGGGTGTACTCCCACCCGTAGAGCGCCTGAAATGCAATGATTCTTCCCCGCCTGCGGATTCCCATTCACGGCTACCAGTTGAGGTTGGCCTCGAACAACTGAATGTCCGCCTTCTTCCTCAGGCTTGCGATGAGCGTGTTGGCGGCGTCGGCGAACGCTTTCTGCTGTGTCTGCGCCATAAGGTACTGCGTGATACGGTCCCGAACGGTAATTTTGGCACCCGGCAGAATAGGATCGTCCAGCGTGAGCAGCTTGGGCGGTCTTTTGTCAGTAATCTGCGCGATGTAGTAGGCAACGTTGGAGGGCAGAACGCCGCTGACCTCGTTCTGCTTCAGGGTGAAAACGGAGTCGATGAATGCCTGCCCCAGTATGTTCACCGTGCGCGGATCGTTTCTCACCAGATATCCGAAATCTCCTCCGGTATAACTGGGATCGTCGACCGATTTTCGCACCAGATCGTCGAAAGTTGCCTGTCCTGTGCGGATCTGTCGGTAGAGGCTGTCGATTTTCGTCCGGGCTGCGTCTTTCTGCGTCGGATTGAGATTGCGGATATCGACGGCGAT
>DATKUF010000231.1:0-14430 GCA_035530755.1 Spirochaetia bacterium
CAGCAGGTGTGAGGAAAGCAGCACGGTGATTCCATTCAACTTAAGCGACCGGATAATATCAAGGAAGTCGCGAGCTGCCTCCGGATCGAGGCCCGAGGTGGGTTCGTCGAGAATGATAACCGGGGGCTCTTTGACCAGAACCTCCGCAAGTCCGAGGCGCTGTCTCATCCCGCGAGAGTACGTTCCGACTTTCTTGCGCGCAGCGGCCTCGAGCTGCATCTGGGCGAGCACTGCCCCAATACGGTCCCGTCTGCGGGCAGAGTCGAGTCCGGCATATAACCGACACTTCGCTTGACGCTGAGCGGATCCCGCAACGGATCGTACCCGAGAACACGGACCCATCCTCCCGAAGGTTCGGTCAGACCGAGTATCATCAGGATTGTCGTTGTCTTGCCCGACCCATTCGGGCCGAGAAAACCCAGGACTTCCCCGCGCCGTACCACGAGATCGAGCCCTCGTACCGCGGTGACCTCTCCATACTGCTTGCGGAGCTGTTTCATCTGAATGACGCACCCGGCATCCAGATCTGATGGTTCCGGCACCGCCGCCTGCCGGTCCGAACTTCTACGCAAGATCAGGTTTCGGAACGTCTTGGTTTTTTCGTTCATCGTCTGCCGTAACGCCGGATTGCCAGAACGGCCACGAAAAGAGCCGCGGCAATAATGGGCACCGCAATTATTCCCCAGATCGTTGACGTATGGACGGTCACGCGGAAGTCCTGAGAAGCCGATGCGCTCGAGCCCGCGGTCGCGGTGAGGCTGACCATGTGGTCGCCGGCAAGCGCCCCGGAGCCCCGGCGTCAGTATGGCTGTGACAGAGGTGGTCTGTCCGGCAGCCAGATCAGCAACAGTATCGGGCTTGTACAGAACCTTCCAGTTTGAGGGATCGGATGATAGAGAGGTGGATGTTCTTTGCGTCCGCGCTGCCGGTATTCTTGACCGTAAGCTGGACCGATTGCTCGTGACCGGCGGTTGCATCGAGACTGACCCGCCCATCCGGTCCGAAGATGCTCAATGTCGGAGTTCCCTTCACGACGAGGGATAACGACTGTTGAGCTCGCGCAGCCTCAGTGAATGCGTCAACGGCGATTTTGTAGGCTCCGGCGGGGACCTTGTCGGGCGGCGACACCTTTACCGACACGTTTTTTGATTCACCCGCCTGAATTGGCACACTGGTGAGCTCGGTACTTCCGAACTCCTCGGCGAATTGCACGTTGAATCCGGGCGGAGCCTGGGCTTTGAGATTTACCAGGGTGCTCTCGGCACTCGAGTTCTTGATAGTAAGTTTGTAGGTAAATTGAGTGGAGGGAGTACCCTCGATAGAGGGAAAGTCCGCACTCAGCGAAAGCCGCT
Source organism: Spirochaetia bacterium (assembly GCA_035530755.1). Lineage (GTDB taxonomy): Bacteria > Spirochaetota > Spirochaetia > DSM-27196 > DATKUC01 > DATKUC01. Next base: position 1,353 of record DATKUF010000231.1, read on the forward strand.
GCGGCGGAAGACCGTAATTGTGGACCTTCAGTTGCAACGTGAGAAGCTTGCCCGACGTAGTGGTAATCGAAGGATAATCGGTCGAGAGAGACAGTCCCCGATAGTTCTGGCTGAATGCCTCACCGGCGACCATCAGAAGCAGAAGTATCACTCGAAGCATAGTTTTGTTGCCTCCAACAGTGGAAGTCTGACAGTTGCGTCGCTAAAACTGAAACAGGCGAAAGTTCGGGGAGGTTACATAATTCCTCGCTTTTTTGTCCGGCCCGTGTGACCGAAACGAGCCTTGATTCACAGGCTACCGGTGCATACCTTATCTTATTCTGCCTTCCATCGGAGGTCATGGTGACGCTTTCGGCGATCAGAAAGCAGTTTTTGAGGTCTCGAGTTCATTCCGGAGACAGGCAGCCGTGAAAGCCGGAGATCTCGCTCGTCTGCGCCTGAACGCGCTCATGATCGGCAAACCGGATGCGCAGTCACCCGCGGAACTGGTCGCGAGACTCTGTGCAATGCAGGGGCAGGACTATGCCGGAACGCTCTGGGCAATCGGACTGCGGCTGAACGCGGGTTCCCGGGCGGACATTGAAAGTGCAGTAGCCGCGGGAACGATCGTACGCTCGTGGCCCCTTCGCAGCACACTGCATTTCGTCGCTGCCGCCGATCTTCGTTGGATGCTTACTCTCCTCGGACCGCGTCTGATCTCGGCTTCCGCGGGGAGAAATCGGCAGCTCGAACTTACGGAGAGCGATTTTTCCCGAAGCCGTACGATCCTTTCCCGCGCCCTCGAAGGCGGCACTTCGCTTACGCGCGCCGAAGCATTCGAAAAGCTCAATGGCGGCGGCGTGTCGACCGCGGGTCAGCGGGGCACGCATATTCTGCACCGACTTTCACTCGAGAAGCTCCTCTGTTTCGGACCGCATCGCGGGAAGCAACCGACATTTGTGCTTTTCGATGAATGGGTCATCGATGGTGCCGACTACTCCCGGGAAGAGTCGCTGCGGAATCTCGCCGAACGCTATTTCCGAAGCCACGGACCCGCTCGGATAGAAGATTTCATCAACTGGAGCGGACTTACGGTGACGGATGCAAAGGCGGGACTGAAATTGACTGAACGGATCCTGCAGGCAATTACCGTCGATGACCGGAAGTACTGGATGTCGAATGATGCCGGACAACCACTCCCGCTGACGACCGGAGGTTATCTACTTCCGGGATTCGACGAGTTCCTGCTCGGGTACAGGGATCGAAGTGCTGTTCTGTCTCCGGAACATGCGGACGCCGTATGTCCCGGAGGGAACGGAATGTTTCGCGCCACTCTCGTTCTCGACGGACAGGTGTGCGGTACATGGAAGGCTGTCACCCGCCGAACGAATGTCACAATATCGGCGAGCCTGTTTCGACCACTTCGATCAGCTGAGATTGATGGGTTCGACGCCGCACGACGCAGATACGAGGATTTCGTCGGCCTGCCGGTTTCTATCGAGTGGCCGTCAGCATAAGAGGCGTGCCCGGCGCTTGTCAGGTCGGGTCGGCATCCGACGGCCTGTCCCGTACATTAATATATCCAATTCCCGTAACCGCGATCGGCATACCCTGAGCTGCAGCGATGTCTGCGAGCCATGCACGGACCGGCCTGGATTCGTCCCGGAAATACCCCTGCTCGAGAAGACATCTCTTCTCTCTATACCTGTTCCAGCGTCCTTCGACGATCTTCGCCAAAAGCGACTGAGATTTGCCGAACCGCTCGGCCTCGTCGACAAATGTGGCGGTGACTTGCGCCTGAGTCACCGCGGGAATCAAATCGCCCGAGACGAATTGTGGAGCGGCGGCAACGACATGCAACGCGAGCTCGTGCATTACGCCTTCTACCGACGGGGAGTATTCCCCGGTTGTGGATATTCGCACAAGCGATCCGATCTTGGCTTCCGTTCCATGAACGTAACCGGAAAGGTACTCGTTTTTCCTGGAGTCGAGCGTGCGGATCCGTCCGATGACGATATTCTCCTTGATTCGCGCGACCGATTCCGCCACAAGAGGTTCAAACGCCTCGATTCGAAGGGCGTCTCCCGCGTTATAAGCAATTTCAACGCAAGCTTCCCCAAGTTTCGCAAACTCGGAATTCATGGCCACGTAATCTGTTTCGCACCGAAGCTCGATAAGGACTGCTCGGGTTCCTCGGCAGCGCAGAAAAAGTCTCCCGTCATTGGTTTCCCGGCCGTGCCTCTTCTCAACGGCGAGACGACCCCGTTCCTTGAGGAGGGCTTCGGCTCGGTATAGATCTCCGTCGGACTCATTGAGAACCAGCTTGCATTCCATCATCCCGGCTCCGGTCCTCGTGCGGAGCTCCCGCACCGACTGAGCTGATATCTGCATAAGTTATTCCTCCCCTCTTCGACTGATATGCGACAGAAGAATCAGCATGTTTCCAACGACCGACGGACTACCCCAGAATGCCAACCGGACCCGCCGCTCATCAGGGGTGTAGATCTGATCGAAACGTGTGTGGCTGAGATCAGGGTCATCGGACATGAGCGCTGCAGTAACCGTAGTCGAAATCCGAATCGCGGCTTCGCGGTCGATCTCATCTATGTTTACAACCGCGGATACGGCAATCGTTTTGCCGCCATGTACAAACCTGCCTTCCGATGCGCGAATTGCCGCGGCATTGTCGACGGTCGATGTGAGCAGTTCCAGATCTTGCCTGGCGATGCGCCATTTGCGTCCTGCGCGTGCGGCTTTCAGTTTTCCGTCGTGGATCAGCTTCCGCACTGTCTTCGGATGCAGATCGAGAATTGTCGCGACCTCTTCGACTCCCAGAAGTGCGTCTTCCATGATGATTCCTCACAGTAAACATATTTTAAGTTACTTTAAAGGAATTAAGAGTATTTTAGGGAACATGTCAAGTGGCGCTTAAGGGATGGAGGCTACTACCCAAAGAGCTCTCGGGAGACCTGCGAGAAGCTCCGAATTTGCTCGTGAGAGAACCCTGTGTAATCCTCATCGTTTGAGTTTACGATGACGATCTTACCGGCCGAGGCACGCTCTGCCGCACGAATGCCGGCCACGGAGTCCTCAAATATGACAACATCCAGGCTGGGCAATTTCAAGTTCTGAATCGCTTTCTGGAAAATCTCGGGATGCGGTTTGCTTTTCAGTTTACCGTCGTTGTAGACAATCCGATGCCGGTCAAACCAACGGTCGAGATCGAGTTTTTCGAAATAGAACTCCACGTTCTCCTTCGTTGACGCGGTGGCGATCGTGTAGGGAATTGCTCTATCCAAAAGGAACTCGATGAGTTCGATCGCCCCGGGCGCAAGGTTCATCTGAGTTCTCATGCATATGTCGCGGTAAATCGCCTCCTTCTCGGAGCCGAGCTTCTCGATCTCGTCGGCCGACAACTTCAGCGGGAATATGTGGGGAATGATGTCCGCGTTGTTCTTGCCGTGAAGTCTCGCGTGCTTCTCGGCGTCCGATAGCACAATGCGGTGACGTGCGAGAAAGAGATCCCAGGCCTGATTGTGAAACTTCGTATCCCAATACAGCGTTCCATTGAAGTCAAAGACAACACCCTTGAAACCCATTCTTCTCCCCGAGACTGCGGAACGACATAACGCCCAGGCGTCGTCAGAGCTTAGCTTGGTTGCCGGATGGCGGTCAATCCAAAGTCGTGTGTGAGCATCCGGTGTCGATCGAGCGTCCCTCGGCGCGGTCGCTGATCGAGAAAAGAAAACCATTGACAGAGCTATTGAGTGAGTGTATACTCACTGAGTACGTACTCATATTTATACGGGAAGGCAGCATGGGGAGTTCACGGACCGAACAGAAAGCGGCAACACGAGAGACCATCCTGCGCATCGCCGAACGCCTCTTTGGCGAACGAGGGTTGTTTGCGGTCTCCACGGCAGACGTCGCGCGCGTTTCCGGTATTTCGCACGGCGCGCTGTTCGTGCATTTTCCCAGGCGCGAGGATCTTCAGCAGGAGGTAATCAGCCGCGTCGGGTACCGGATCGCCGCGGCCGTGCACGAAGCTGCCGGATCGGGCGCGGATCTCGACGGCATTCTTCGCAGTCATCTGCAGGCGATTGCCCGGGAGGAAGCCTTTTACAGTCGCCTGCTTGCCGAGGGTCCGATGCTGGGCATTGCCGCAAGGTCCGCCGTTATCGGGGTTCAATCCGCAGTTGCCCACCATCTTATTGCGGAGCAGGCACTTCCGGTCCCCGATGGGGATATCTGGTTCAACGCGTGGCTCGGGCTGGTGCATCACTACATCCTGAACCGTGATCTGTTCGCTCCGGAAGGATCCGTTGTCGAGAAATACGGAGAAAGACTTATTGAGTATTTCTGCGGGATCGTCTCCCGCAGCGGAGGTGAAAAATGAAGAATTGCATCGCTTGCGGTATGCCGATGGAGAAAGCGGAAGACTTCGCCACCGGCGATGAGTCGAAAGAGTACTGCCGGTATTGCGCCCGTCCGGACGGCAGCATGCAGAATTACCCTGAAAAGCTGGCAAGCATGAGTGGGTTCATCGTGAAAACACAGGGGTTGAGTGAAGAGGCGGCCCGGCTGGCCGCGCGCGAGATGTTGAGCCGGCTTCCGGCGTGGAAAGGAATAGCGGGCCGAAATTGAGCGAGCAAATCCGGAAACATCGCCTCGCCGGAGAAATCACGGTGCCGCGAACCGCCGGTTGAACGCTCTGTCGGCGTCCGATTCCCATGTTGACTGCGACCGCGCAGCGCAATAGAATTCGGCAACTCAAAGGGAGGCAACATGGGCTCGACGAATTCGACGATCACTCGCGTGATGGTGTATTCCGACAGGGCGCAGGTCACGCGCACCATGCGCGTCACGCTCGATGCCGGAGAGCAATCCCTGCTTTTCGATGACCTGCCGGAATCTATCGATCAAAACAGCATACAGGCGGAAGGCTTCGCGCAGGCGGAAGGTGGAACCGTGCTGCGGGAAATCAAGTTCCGTACGGTTCCGATGGCTGAGGCCACGCGGGTGGATGTTCGCGCCCTCCTCGCAGACCAACAACGACTTGAAGATCTGCTCATCGATATCGACGACCGAATCAGCCACGCGAATAGCGAGAAATCTGTGCTGGACAGCATCGTTAAGAAGCTGACGCAGCCTGTGGCTGGAGTTTCGCCCGCCTCGCCGGCATCCGGCGCTCCCGCGCCGGAGATGGATCCGGAGAGGTGGATTCGAATGGTGGATTTCTACCGCACAAAGCTCGACACGCTGGATCGGGAGATCCGCACCCAGGAACGTGCGCGACGGGTACACGCAGATGAGCTCGGGAGAATCGAGCGGGAGCTCGAACAGTCGGGCGGCGTTGACGAACGAACAAAGAACCAGATTCTGGTGCTTCTGGAAATGAAACAGAAAGGCGAGCTGTCGCTGGACGTTTCCTACGTCGTGTACGGCCCATCGTGGTATCCATCCTACGACTTGCGCGTTCTTTCGGAACGGAAGGTAATCAGCATTGGATACAACGCGCAGGTAGAGCAGAGCACGGGCGAAGACTGGAACGGGGTAAAAGTGGGACTTTCGACAGCGCAGCCTGCGATAAACGGCCAACAGCCGCAGCTCTCGCCCTGGCACATCAACTTCTCACGCCCGGTGCTGGCGGCCGCCCGGTCCCGTTCCGTGGACATGTCAAAAAAGATCGCCGATTCCGCTGATGAGGATGAATCGGTACTTTACGAACGGATGGATAATGGTTTGGGGGCAGGCGCAGCTCCGCAGGCCTCTGCGGTTGAACGCTACGAAGCAGATGTTGAATCCAACCTTACATCGATGGTTTTCACAGTCAACGGGGACAACAGCATCCCCAGCGACAATCTGCCGCACAAACTCACGATCATGCTCCGAGAGCTGCCTGTCGAGTTCCGCTACTCGACCATACCGAAACTGGCCCCCTATGCATATCTGCGCGCCAAAACGAAGAACGACACGGAGGTGCCACTTCTTCCCGGGCCGGCAAACGTATTTCTCGACAACAGTTATGTGGCCAATTCCCAGCTCGAATTTGTGTCTCCGTCGCAGGAGTTCTGGACATCACTGGGTATCGATGAAGGAATGAAGATCGAATACAAACTTCTGAACCGTTTCCATAAGGACGAGGGCGTTTTCTCCAAGCGGAGCCGGATGGTCTATGAGTACCAAATTAGCATAACGAACAACAAGACGACGAAGGAGCCGATCGTCGTGGGAGACCAGATTCCGATATCCGGAGACGCCGAGATCGTAGTAACCCTCCTCGACCCCGAACTGAAGAAGGAGACTACAAATCCGGAAAAAAACGAGAACGGCTTTCTCGAGTGGCACTACGAACCGGAACCGAAAGAGACCATCAAGATTCCGCTCAAGTTCCAGGTCGAACATCCGCGGGAAAGGTCCATCGTCGGAATCTGATGGTCCGGTGGCGTCATTGCTTTGATGTGTAGATCCTGATCGCGTCCGACACGAATCGAGCAAGACCTCTGCCGGCTTTCTCGAAGTTCGCGGCAAACCTGGGATCATTCACGTACAGTTCGCCGAGTCCGCGATAGACCGGTATCGAGCAGGTGTAGAACCTGTCGTTGATGTACATGTGGTGCCTCTGAACCAGGTCCTGCATCCCCGGGTCGTCCGGCTTCGCGCCGGCAGCGAGAAGTTCGCTCATCGCCAGGCGAAGCTCGGTTCCCTCTCGCAGGATACGACCCCATTCGGCTTTCGTATATCGCGCGGTCTTTCGACGACTTTCGGCAACCAGTGCGGGGTCGTATTTCGCGTCGACCTCAGCTGTGTATTCCTCCTGTTCCCCGAGAATCGCTTCGACGTCAAAACCCTCAAAAAGTCTGTGCTTTTCCACGACTGTCTCCCCCTTGAGCGAGGCTACCGTTCGGTCGATCGTCGCGATCAGCGTGCCGAGCCTCCTGCGACGCGCGATCAGCGCGGCACGGTGAGACTCGAGCGATCCGACTCTGTCGAAGTCCGGGCGGTCTAATGTCGCCTTGATTTCGCTCAGAGCAAATCCGAGCTCCCGATAAAAGAGAATCTGTTGCAGTCGGTTGAGCTCTTCGTCGCCGTACAACCGATAGCCTGCTCCCGTGACATCCTGCGGCTTCAGGAGCCCGATATGGTCGTAATGGTGAATCGTGCGCACGCTCACTCCCGCCATAGTTGCAATGTCCTTCACCGAGTAGCCCATGAGGTCCCCCCACGCGGAAAGGATAAGGCATGACGCGACGTCATAGTCAAGTTTGTTTGAAAAAAATGCGTGCTTGTCCTGACCACCTTCCGCGCGGTAAATTCCATCATGCGTGCTTTTTCACGCGCTCGACCCGCGCCGTACCGGGGACGGAATAGCTCGTGTATATGGATTTTCGCTTTTCTGACGCTCGTCGCTGGTTCGCTTTCAGCACAGAGCTCCGACGCAAATATCCGCTGGCAGCCTCGAGCAGACATTGCCGCCTACACAGGCAAAATGTTGAGCTGGAAAGACAAAGTCCACTTGAGCCTGATCGCCTCAGGCGCCGAGAGCGGGCGCATTGAATCCTATGCGAAGCGAATAGACGAGCTGGCAGCGCAGGCACGTGAGGCGACCGCCGGGCTTGGACCGTCGGACAAAGCCGATCACCTTCTGCAGTTCCTGCATTCGAATGCTTTGAAAACCTACCGGTTCGAACAGACCCGCGTCGACGTGCTACTTGATACCGGGACCTTCAACTGCGTTTCCTCGGCGGTGATCTTCAACCTGCTGGCCGAATCACTGGGGCTTAAGACGGCGGCCGTCAGCACTCCAGACCATGCATTTTCCCAGATAATCCTACCCGACCGGACGGTGGACGTGGAAACCACGTCAGCTCTCGGCTTCGATCCGGGACAGAAAAGAACATTCCACGATGCGTTTGGTAAGCTCACCGGATTTGCCTACGTCCCGCCGGGCAATTACGCCAGAAGGACTTCGCTCGACGACCGTGGACTCATCGCCCTTATTCTCCAGAACCTGATGACCCAGGCTCAGTCTCGCGGCGACGAAGCGACGCCGGTTGGACTTGCGTGGGACAACGCAGCTCTTTTGGGGACGCCGGCGGCGCAGACGCTTCTCTTGCGAAGCTACCAAAACTATCTTGCGGGCCTCAATGACCGGGGCGAATACACGAAGGGTCTTGATATCCTCTCCCGACTCGAGGCTCTGTTGGGTCGAAGCCGGGAAACAGAGCAACTCTTTGCGGCCTTCGGCCAGAATCTCATTGTCGGCCGCCTCGATTCGGGCGATTTTGCCGGAGCAAAGGAGGCGGTGAAGTCCTGGGGCACGCGAACCACGCGTTCACCTGCCGAATGGTATTCGATGATACTGAAAACGCAGGCGCAAAAACTGTATCAGGAGCGCGGGTGGGCGGCTTCGTTCGCATGGATTTCCGCACAAAAGAGCGCCGAGCCGGGCGACGTTTCTGCAGTCAGCCTCTCGCTGGCGCTTCAGGAGCTTGAGAAGAGATCCGCACAGGGGGATTGGGCGGCCGCGTTGGCGTTTCTGGCGAATCTTCCCGCAGACATCCGGTCCAAACCGGAGGTGGTGAAGTTCGGCGACATCCTGGCCTACAACGGGTCGGTCGAATATCACAATCGCTTCGTCAGCCTGATGAACCAGCGTCAGACCGACCAGGCGACGGCGGTCCTGCAGGAAGGACTCGGACGTTTTCCCGACAGCACGGTTCTCCAGGCGGACAAGCGAAAACTCGCAAGCATTCAACGCAGATAGCGGCGGTCAGTGATGACGCTACCGCGCGCCGGTCGGATACAGGGAGTCGGGAAAAGCGCCCCAAATGTCCGACACGCCGCCGCTACGATCGGGAAGACCCGAGGCCGAAACAAGGGGCTTCTAATTCAGGTTTCGGCGCTCGACTTCGCTGCAAGGGGCGGAACCCCTCTTCTCGCTTTTCTCTTGTCCACAACCGCCAGAACGATCAGGGATGCAATGAGTATGACGCCCAGCGTAAAGTTGAAAAAGTTGCCACTCAGATTCAGGAGTGTGAACCCTTTTCGCAGAACGCCGATGATCATGGTTGCGATAAAGGTGCCCGACACGCTTCCCACGCCGCCGAACACCGAGGTTCCCCCGAGCACGACCGCGGTGACGACCTGAAGGTTGAGACCATCACCCATACTGGTTGTAGCCGACGACAGCCGCCCGAGGTATATGATCGCGGCCAGGCCGCTTATCAACCCCGAAAGCGCGTATATCCACAGAAGATACCGTTTACTGTTTGTTCCTGAAAAAATGACCGCGTTCTCGTTGAACCCTATTCCTTTCAATACGCGGCCAAGCGAACCGCGGTTGAACAGGACATTCAGCACGACAAAGATCACCAGAAGATAGATGAATTGAATCGGGAAAAAGCCGAACAACGTGACGTTTGAAACTTTCTTGAAGTTCTCCGGGAATCCCGAATAGGTGTGCGTCCCGGCAACGATCATTGAGATCCCGCGGAACAGATACATGGTCGCGAGGGTGGTGACAAGCGGCGGAATTCGAGTTCGTGAAATGATGAGACCGTTCAGAAGCCCGCCGAGGAGTCCAACTACCAGCGCCAGCACGACAGCGAGAAATATCAGATGGGTCTGGAAAAGCGTCATGCCGAAGACGATGGCGCAGAGCTGCAGATTGTATCCGACGGAGAGATCAATGCCACCGGTAGTGATAATGTAGGTCTGCGCGAGTGCCATCAGGCCTATTTCGCCCATGAGCGCGGTTACGTCAAAGAGAACACTCGGCTTGAAGAACACCGGTTCGAAGATACCGATCACGACGATCAACCCAATCAATGCGAAAAGCAGCACTACCCGGTGTGTTATTTTCGATCTCAAGCCACCAACCTGTTTCCCGGCCATCTTTCTACCTTCCCTTTGCGCCTGTGTGTGCGAAGATGTGTCGCAGCCGCCTGCGAACTTTCTTGAGGTCGACCACCGTAAGGTAGACCGCCAGGAGTATGATGATGCCCTGAAGCGCAAACTGATAGTAGTCCTGAAATCCGAGGTAGATCATGGTGACGCTCAGCAGGTAGACGAGAATTGCGCCATACACCGCGCCTATGATCTTGCCCGTTCCTCCGAAGATCCCCACGCCTCCAACGACCGCTCCGGCAATCAGAATCATCTCCCGCCCCTGAAAGGTCGAAGGCAAAACGTCGTTCGTCGTCGCCATCGCTTTCAGCAATGCGGCGACGCCCAGCAACAATCCTTCAAAAAGGAAGACCCGGAACACCGTACGGTCCGGGCTGATCCCGGCGAGCGCAGCCGCCTGTTGACTTCCGCCCACGGCATAGAGTCCCTTTCCAAACCTGGAGTACTTCATGATGAACATGAACAGAGCAGTGACGGCCACCGTAACCAGGAACACATAGGGAACGAGCCCAAAAAGTCTGCCGTTGCCGAACCAGGTAAAACTTGTCGGCACCCCCTCGATCCAGCCGGAGTTCGGGAGAAACGTCGCGAAGAAACCAATATGTACCATGTTCATTGCGAGCGTTACGACGATCGAAGGTACCTTGAACTGGACGGTGATGTAGCCGTTCAGGCCGGCGAGCACGACCCCGACCAGCAGCCCGGCAGGTACAAAAACGATCATTGGAACGCCTGCTCTCGCGAGATCTGCCGAGGCGTACGCGACAAATCCCATGATTGTCCCCGCCGAAATGTCGATGTTTCCGGTGAAGATGATCAAGGTCATCGCGATCGTTCCTACTATTGTGGGGCTGACGTCCAGCATGAGGCTGAATAGTCCGCTGATCGAAAAAAATCGCGTGGTCAACGAGAGGAAAATGATGAACAGGGCTACTATCACGCCGAGCATCAGCTCTTTCGTCAAGACTCGTCTGGTTTGCATTCTGCTACCTTCTCACTCAGAGCGCCATTTCCAGAATCCGTTCCTGGCTCAGCTCGTTACGAAGTAACTCACCGACTTTCGCGCCGTTTTTCATCACAACAACTCTGTCGCTCATGGCGATGATCTCGGGCAGATCGCTTGATATCATTATTATTGAGTGCCCTTCGGTGACAAGGTCACCCATGATCCGGTGGATTTCGCTTTTGGCGCCGACATCGACACCGCGGGTTGGCTCATCGAGGATGAGGATCTGGGGGGCGGGTGCCAGGGCTTTCGCAACCGAGACTTTCTGCTGGTTTCCGCCCGAAAGATTCGACACTACAGTCTCTTCGTTGGGCGCCCTGATCGAAAGGCTGTGTACATAGCCCTCGGCGATCTTGCTCTCCGCAGCAGCGTCAATAATTCCCAACCGGTTGGTGAGTTTGCGCAGAAGCGGAAACGTTATGTTTTCCCGTATCGCCATCGGAACCACCAGTCCGTACTTGGCGCGATCCTCGGAGATGTACACGAGACCGTTTTCGATCGCTTTTCGGTAGCTGCCGATTTTGACACGATTGCCGTTCATGACGATTTCGCCACTGTCGGACTGCGCCAATCCGCAGAGCGCAAGCGCCAGTTCCGTGCGGCCTGCACCTGCGAGCCCGGAGATTCCGAGTATCTCGCCGCGCCTGAGGTTGAGATCGATACCGTTGAGCACTCCCTCCTGAGTGATGCCGCGAGCTTCGAAAATGATCTCCCCGAGCTCGACCTCGCTCTTCGGGTAGAGGTTGTCGAGGGTTCGACCGACCATCCATGCAATAAGCTGCGATTTTGTGACGTTTTTTACCTGTTCGGTCTTGATGTGCTCACCGTCACGCATCACCGTGACACGGTCAGCAATCTCGAAGACTTCGTCGAGCCGGTGGCTGATATAGAGCATCGAAACGCCGTGTGCCTTCAGGCGTTCAATTGTCTCAAACAGCGTTTGTACTTCCTTATTGGAAAGCGCCGCGGTCGGTTCGTCGAGGATGAGAATTTGCGAGTCGAATGTAAGAGCTTTGGCGATTTCAACTTCCTGTTTTGTAGCAACACCGAGATCTGCAACCCTCGCGCTCAGGTCGATTTCCAGTCCGAGGCGTGTGAAAATCTCTTCCGCTTTCGTTCGCATCGCCGGGTAATCGAGTATCACCGGATATTTTATCCCCGGCACCAGCGGTTTGCGCAGCTCGTGACCCATGAACAGGTTTTCAAGAACCGTCAACTCCGGAAAGAGACTGGTCTCCTGGAAGATGATCGCAAGCCCCTGAGCGTACGCGTCATTCGGGTTGTTCAACTTGAGCTTGTTGCCGTTGAGAAGAATATCACCGTGATCGGCCTGATAGACCCCGGTGATGATCTTCATCAGCGTCGACTTACCGGCTCCGTTTTCGCCGCACACGGCATGCACTTCGCCGCGGAAAAGGTCGAGGTTCATGTTGAAGAGCGCACGAACACCCGGGAAGGTTTTCTCGGCCCCAACAATGCTCAGAACAATCTCTGGGTCATGTTGATTCATCATGTGATCCATGATAGCCCTTTTTCTTCTGATTGGGAGGAACTTTCGTCTCGAAGTCTGACCGGCCGGGTGCAGAAACGTCTATCCGCACCTGGCCGGCATTTCAACGTCATAACTTGACCGATCGCCGCGTCGAAGCGGCGATCCAGATGACGCCTGTCTTATTTTTTCAGAAAAGAGGACATGCCGCTATCCGCATTGGGATAGCCCCGGAAGTAGGCGATGTTCTTCAGGTTCCAGACGATCGGGTCCCCGAGGATGATCACGTTATCAGCCAGGATTTTGTGGCCGGAACTGGGATAGTTGACCGGGGTCTTTCCGTCGAGAAAACTTGGAGCCATGAGCGTGCCACTGAGCGGCGAAACGTAAGTAGATCCTGAGGGCGCCTTTCCCTGAAGCACGTCCATCGCGACGTGAAGAGTGAGGTATCCCAGATCGAAGGGCTGCCACAGAACAACTGCCGACATCTTACCGGCTTCCATATCCTTGCGTGAAGATTCCGGAACGCTGACGCCGACTATCTTTATCTCGGCGCTGATTCCGAGCTGATCGCGAGCGGACGAAACCGCAGGTACGGTGTTTGATGACAGAGCAATAATGCCCTTGATGTCAGGGTTCGCGCTCAGGAGCGATTTGATCTTCTCGTCTGCGGTTCCGCGGTCGTTTCCGGCATA
>DATKUF010000232.1:0-3217 GCA_035530755.1 Spirochaetia bacterium
TCCTCAGTAATATCCAAAGACGAGGCATTGAAGCTCGCGCGCGCATCGGCCGCTTCCAAAGCTCCCGCGTAAATCTTCGCGGTAGTTTGATTGATCCTACCGATGACTGCCCAAACGTAGTCCACCTGCTCCGAAGGAACCTTTCCTGAGTTGAGACTGTGCTCCAGTTCCCGCGACAAGGAACGAGAGGCCCATCGAGGAGGGAAAGAACCCCTTTTTTGCGGCTTTGCGATCCTCGTTCGATTCTTCTGCGAGTCCTGCGGATTCCGGGACAAGCTCGAAGTCGTCGTTTTCGTCGGAATCGCCTCGCTTTTCCGGTGGCGTCCCCGACGGAATCAGGAACCCTGTGAGGTACCAGTTCGACGGCCGCACCCAGCCCGGAAGTTGCTCGGTGTCCAGCGTATCTCCTGCGGCAGGTCCCACGAGATCTATATGCAGCGCGTGGACGAGCCGCGCACGCACGTCTAATGAGTTGTCGAGTTCCGCCACTCTTGTCCTTTCCGTCATGCGGGTTCACCCTCCGAGTCGAAAATCCACGGTCCGCCGGCCGGCCACCGCGCTGTGAACGGATCGCTTCCAGCGGCACCCTTCAGTACGGGAAGCAGGAAGCTGCGCAGCTCGTCCATGAGATCAGCCACGCTCTGAGGGCCGGGAAGTCGTCCTCGCCGAAGGAACGCTCGCCACTGCGTCTGTCGCGCCGTAGCGACGAGAAAGGCCGCGGTCAACGCTAGCGGCTCGTCACCTGGGACAGCAATTCTACGCCGCTCGAAGGTCGCCCGGATCGATCGCACGAGAACCGCGCCATCGAACGAGGTCAACATAGAGAGCTGATGAACGTCATAGAAGTCCTTCATCCTGCTGTTCGTTACCCCCAATGACACCATCGCCTCGAGCTTTTCGGCCACGACCGCCTCGCGCGGGTAGACGAGAATGCGCGGCGCGTCGTACTCGACCAGGGTCGGATACGTTTCGCGCCGGGGTGCCGGCATCACAGCGTCGCCGAAACCCACGTCCACCTGGATCGGAATACGCGCTTCGCCAAGCCGCGCATCCAGTCGGATCCGGACGCCCGCGTACTCGTCGGGGATGCGTATCTCCTCGCCGCGGATCGTGTTCGTCTGGAACTCGATCGCGTCCTCTACGCGAAGCTCGCACAGCTCCTGGACCATCGAAACGATGTCGGCGACGCCGCTCGCTCCCATTCCCAGAAGATCGAGGTCCCAGGTGGCGCGTCGGCGTTCGTCGGTCCACAGCTTGAAGAGCGTGGCGCCTTTGAGCACAAACCGATCCGCGTGCGACGAGACCCCGAGCCTGTACAGAAGCCGCTCGATGGCGAACTCCGAGAGCAGAAGCTGGAGCTCGACGCCTTCGCGTCGCGCGATGTCGCCCAGGCGCGCCCGCACGGATGCGGCGGGGTTCTTCGCTCCCGGCCGCGGAGTCATAGGACCGCCTCGAGATAGGGACGCATGACGCGGGTCACTCGGTCTATCTCGGCAAAACGCCATAGCTCATCGAGGCGTTTCGGATAGGTTCGCCGATAATCGCGCAGGGCCTCGACGGCAACATCGGTCCCGATCTTGTTGCGGAACTTAAAGCAGTCTGCAACGGTCTTTGCCGCGCTGAAAACGCGCAGCTGTACCCCTTCGGCATTATGCTCCTCGACCCCCTCGCTGAGCGTGTCTCCGGAGAGGTAGATAATTCGAAGGGGCGGATGCTGCGCTCGCGGCCGCCATGAGCTTCGATCAATCGCCATCCATACTTCAAAAGGGTTTTGCGTCGAAAGGCCTTGGAAGCGGAGCGCTGAAAGCAGGCAGATCACCCCTTCCGGCACGAGGCGGGCCGCATGCGCGAGGTCGCTTTTCTCCGTGAGGGGATCCTCCGGCCGCCGGTAGAGTCCGCGACCGACTCTCTCGATCACCTTTTGGTCGACAAGGCGCCGAATCTGAGTTCGGGAGATGCCGGCTCGCTCGAGGTCGCGCGAGCGGGCAATGCCGGTTTCGGTTATGACTTTCATTGCACGGTCTTCGGGCGTGACCAATGTTACAATTCCTTTGCTTTCATAAATAAATGCAGATGTATTGTAACACCGGTGGGGCCACCGGTCAATCGTCCTCGGTCGCCTCATCAAAGAGCGGCCCTGCGTCCATGTTCCGGGGCGCATGTTTCGGCGCCGACTTCTTGCGGAACGTTTTCGTCGCCGCCGCCCCGGAACGGATTTCAGCACGGGCGCGCTCCGCGTTGAGCTCGAGGAGACGGGCCAGGACCTCGTCTCGCACCTCGTTGGGCCAGCGGTAGCGGTACGGTTTCTTCCTGTTTTCGTACTCCTCCTCGTCGATCTCGTAATCGAGCAGGAACTCACAGTCGGTCTTGATGTCGCTCCAGCCGTACGCGCCGAGGACGGCCCGGTCCATTGCCGCGTGCAGGTCGCGGAGTTTCAAAATGTCCGTGTCCCGCTCGTCCGGGTCGTGGAAGCGGTTGGTGGCAACGCGACCTTCAGGCACGAGTTTCATCTCCCCGCAACGGGTGACGGTGAAAGTGCACTACAAACCGCCGCAAAAACTTCCCGCGCACCTGAAGTACATCGAACGTGATGGCGCTGGGCGCAAGGGCGGTGCCCCGGAGCTTTTCACCCGCAGGGGTGAAGAGCCGCAACTTGAAGCAATCTCGGGGGAGCCCCGGTACTTCTCGGTGATCCTTGCACCGGAAAACGGTGAGCATCTTGATACGAAAGAGTTCACGCGCTCCTTCATGCATCGGATCGAGGATTCCCGGCCTGATCTCTCTGATTCGGGATCCACCAGTGCAGCACCTCTTGTGTGGTCAGCTGCGGTGCACTACAACACCGATCACCCACATGCACACATCGTGATCCGCGGGCTTGATGTAGCCGGAATCGAAGTTATCTTTCCGCGTTCGTTCATCTCGCATCACATGAGAGAGACCGCAATTGAGATCGCAACCCGCGAGCTTGGTCCCCGCTCGCGCGAGGAGATCCAGAACCAACGGGACGCAGAGCTTGCTTCCGATCGCTACACCTTTCTTGACCGCAGGATCGCAAAGGAGCTGGATCCGGCAACTCAGGAAGTGACACCTTCCGACTCATACCTGAAACGGCGCCTTGATCATCTGGTGACTCTTTCTGAGGCAGAAGTGGTAACAGCCGGTACCTACCGCCTTTCCCGTGGATGGGAGCGTTCCTTGCGAAAGCGTGGCGAAC
>DATKUF010000233.1:0-5379 GCA_035530755.1 Spirochaetia bacterium
CTTCCACAACTGTGCACAGCTCAGCTGCAACACCGAGACGCCTGGCGGCCTCGAGGAAGACGTCGGGCGCCGGTTTCCCCGCAGCGACCTCCTCTGCGGACACTACTACGTCAAACAGGTCACCGATGCGGGTCAACTCAAGGACCTCGCGCAGCACTTCAGGGGAGGAGCCGGTTGCAATTGCGAGCGCAAATCCGGCTGTCTTAAGAGACCTGACGAGTTCGACCATTTCAGGAAACACGCGAGTATTGCGGCGCGCGATCTGAAGATAGGCCTGATTCTTCTCTTCGAGAAGGCTATCGATCGATATGTCGGTTCCGGTCTCCTTTTTCATCCAATGCAGCATCGACCTGCTTCCGATCCCGACAAATTGCCGCCACTGCTCGTCAGTCCAGGCCACGCTGTAGCGTGCGAGAAAGATCCGATCTGCTTCCAGGTAGTTGCGTTCACTATCAACAAGCGTTCCATCGAGGTCGAATATGACCGCCGGTGAACCCGCATCCACTATCGAGGTTTCTGTCGTTTTCATATGCAATATTCACGCCGGCCTCAGCTTGCCGGCTGCTTGTCCCTCTTCTTTCGGGTCTCCTCGACCTTTCGCGATATGCGGTTCCAGGTTCCGGCCAGGCCCATCGCCTTTCGCGCCGCAAGAATCGTCTTTCTCGCCTCTTCCCTCATCGCCATTGTGCCGTCGTAGATCACCTCATCCACGAACCCGGAACGCGATGCGAACTGTTCGCGCCGTTCCCGAATCGGATCGAGAAAACTGTTCAACGCTGATGCGAGTTTTTCCTTGACTTCGACATCGCCGACCGCGCCACGCCGGTACCGATCCTTCAGGTCCTCCACTTCTGCGCGGTTTGCGTTGAACACATCGTGGTACTGGAACACCGGGTTTCCCTCGACGGTGCCCGGAATATCCGCTCGAACGCGGTTAGGATCGGTGTACATCCCCCGAACTTTTTTTTCCACGGTCTTTGCGTCGTCCTCGAGCAGGATGGTGTTGTTGAGTGACTTCGACATTTTCGCGCCGCCGTCGGTTCCGACAAGAGTCGGCACGTCGCCGACGAGCACCTCCGGCACCGGAAAGACCTCGCCGTACAGATAGTTGAACCGTCGGGCAATCTCACGCGTGAGCTCGACGTGCGCTTCGTTGTCTTTTCCGACGGGAACCAGGTTTGCGCGCGGCAGGAGAATGTCTGCCGACTGCAAAACCGGATAGCCGAGGAGACCGAAGGGCATTTCGTTCAGGTTGGCGCCTTGCGCCATCTCCTTCAGGCTCGGAATTCGTTGCAGACGCGGGACCGATACCAGCATCCCGAACAGCAGGTTCAGTTCTGAAGTCTCCGGGACGGCCGACTGCAGATAGATTTTCACCTTGGCGGGGTCAATTCCGCAGGCCAGGTAGACGAGAACCATCTCGCGCGCATTCTCCGCGGTACGTTCCACGTCCTCCCGATCGGGGCGCGTCGTCAGCGTGTGAAGATCCGCGATGATGAAAAAGCACTCGTACTGCTCCTGAAGCCGAACCCGGTTCGCTATCGAGCCGACGTAGTGTCCGAGGTGCAACCGTCCTGTAGGGCGGTCACCTGTTAATATTCTCTTGCGTTCCATTCGGTTCAGTCTCTTCCTTTGTTTGTCGTATTCGGGCCCGATAGTTACCGGTTCCCATGAGGACGCCGGCGAACTCCAGTCCGGGTATGTGCTCGAGGATGATCTTGAGCGCAACAGTGAGGGGGACCGACAGGAACATTCCCATCACGCCCCAGAGCCAACCCCACAATAGCAAAGAGAATAGAATTATGACAGGGCTCAGGTTCAGGTTGTCTCCCTGAAGCTTTGGCTCGGTGAAGTTTCCGATTACGTTCTGAATTGCGAGCATCGACAAACCGACCGCGATCACGGGATTCCAATCAGGGTAAAATTGGACAACAGCAAACACGAGGCTCACCACCCCGACTGCTATGGATCCGATACTCGGCACGAAGTTGAACAGGAACGCGAGCACACCCCATATGAACGCGAAGTCGAGGCCAATCAGCGCAAATGCTCCCCAGACGAGCAGTCCGGTCACGAGGCTGACAATGAATTTGATCGTGAGATAGCGACCGACCTGTTTGTTGATGTGGCCGAGAATTTTGTAGACCTTCTCGGTCCGTGGGCCCTGGATCGCGTCGTGCAGTTTTTTCCGTAAGAACGGTTTCTCGAGCAGGATAAAGAGCAGATAGACCAGGACCATGATCAGTCCGGCCAGAAACCCAATGAAGTTGCCGAAGAAAGTGACTGCGATGGAACTGAGCGATCTACTGAGATTGAACCGATCTACCAGCGGGGCGGAAATGTTGAGCGACTTTATCGTCGTGTCCATGATGTTGAGGAACCGTCGCTGATAGGAGGGCCAGATCCGAATCATCGAATGCACGCTCGAGTACAGGACAAGGCCCAGGAGAAATCCGAAGCCGAGAAACAGCAGAATCACGAGTATTATGGCCAGAATCCGTGGTACTCTCATGCGAACCAGCCATTCGACCAGAGGTGAGAGCACAAAGGAAAGCAAGAGCGCTATGACGAGCGGGAGCATGATGTTGACGGTGAGCTTCAGCACCGCTCCGACAGCGATGGCGGTGATTACAATCAACAGTCCCGTGATGACCCGAGCATAGTTCATGGCTGGACGTTATCAGAAAACTTCGGGTTTAGGAATAGCGATGACCTATATGTGGATTGCCCAGCCTTCGACTGACCGCGCCGCCTCCATAACCGCCTCCGACAGAGTCGGGTGGGCATGGATCATGGTTGCGATGTCCTCCGGAAGCAGTTCCGCTTTTCTGGCCAGGAGCAGCTCGTGGATGAGCTCGGTTGCCGAGTTCCCCACAACATGCGCGGCCAGGATCTCATGCGTATCGGGCGCATAAAGGATCTTGACCATTCCGTCAGGCTGTTCGATTGCAACAGATTTGCCGGCGCCTCGATAGGGAAAGACGGCCTTTTCGCATGGGATGCCAAGCTCTTTTGCACGAGCTTCGGTCGGTCCAAAACTTGCGACCTGCGGCTCGGTGTAGACAGCCGACGGTATCGTTCCGTCAGGAATGCGGTTCTCGGGTTCCCTGCCGGCGATGTGCTCAACCGCGATCTCCCCCTCTTTCGAGGCGACGTGTGCAAGGAGCGGCGTCGGAATGCAATCGCCTATCGCATAAACGCCGCTGACCGCAGTCTCGTAGTAATCACCTGTCACGATGAATCCCTTCTCGAGCTTCACCCCTATCGCTTCCAGTCCGAGATCCCGGGTATTCGGCGTACGGCCCACGGCCACGAGAAGGATGTCGGCCTCCAAAGTGGATGACGTGCCGGCTTTGTCTTCAATAGTGAGCGTGACAGCGGTCTTCTTCTTCTCGAGTTTCGTGGCCTTCGTCCCGGTGTGCATCACGATTCCGCGCTTCTTGAAATCGCGAGCGACAACGTCGACGGTTTCGGCATCTTCGAGCGGCAGGATCTGGTCGAGCATTTCCACTACCGTCACCGCGACACCAAACGTGCTCATCACGTGCGCGAACTCCATGCCGATCGCACCCGCTCCCAGAATAATCATCTTCTTCGGCAGCTTCTCGAGCATGAGAGCTCCGGTCGATGATATCACCTGCTTTTCATCGAACTCAAACCCCGGTATCTCCCGGGGGCGTGACCCGGTGGCGATGAGTACGCTCTTTCCGGTGAGTTTCTGTTTGCCGTCAATTTCGACTTCGTGTGCCGAAACCAGCTTGGCGGTTCCGGTAAGATACTCCACGCGGTTCTTCTTCAGCAGCGACTGGACACCCTTCGAAAGCCGTTCGGCCGCCTGGCGTGACTTCTTGAAAACCACGCCGTAGTCGAATTTACTCGCATCCACCGTGATGCCCATTTCGAGGAGGCCCTTCTGCGCGTGAAACAGCTCCGCTTGATGAATAATCGCCTTCGAAGGAATGCACCCGATGTTGAGGCAAACCCCGCCCGGTCTGTCCTTTTCGATAATTGCCGTTCGGAGCCCGAGCTGGGACGCGCGAATCGCCGCCACGTAGCCTCCGGGCCCTGAGCCAATCACTATAAGATCATATTTCGTCTCTTCTGCCATTTGTCAGTCCTTGCTCTCAGTAGAGGACGCGCACGGGGTTTTCCATTGCGCGTCGAAGTTCGTTGAGGAATCGTCCGCCGGCCGCTCCGTCGATCACGCGGTGATCGCAGGAAAGCGTCATCTTCATGATCTGGCGTATGACTACGAGATCGTTCTCGTCCACGACGGGAGTCTTGCGAAGCTCACCAATTGCGAGTATTGCAGAACCGGGCGGGTTTATGATGGCGGTGAACTCTTCGATGCCGAACGACCCGAGATTGCTTATGGTGAAGCCGGCGCCGGTATATTCTTCAGGTTTGAGCTGTCCGGTTCCAGCCTTCTTGATGAGCTCTTTGAGCTCCCTGTCGATATCCGCAACCCCGCGATTTCCGCAATTCCTGACGACCGGAGTTATGAGCCCCTGGCCGAGGTCGACGGCAAGCGCGATGTCGATGCTGCCGAACTGCACGATCTGATCGCCTTTCCACGAGGCGTTCACATTCGGGTGTCGCTTGAGCGCCTCGGCGGCGAACTTGATAATGAACGCATTGAAACTCACCTTCTCGGGAAGTTCGCTGTTCAGCATGTTCCTGGCCTGGATAACACGTTCCATTTCCACGCTTGCCTTGAGATAGTAGTGCGGGGCGCTGAACTTGGATTCCGAAAGTCGCCTGGCAATCACCGCACGTCGGCCGGAAACCGGGATGCTCACATCCTGTCCGGGTGTTCCCGCTGCGTTGATTCCGGCGCCAGACCCCGACCGTGCGGCCGGCTGCGGTGTGTACGCCTCAACGTCCTTCGTGACTACCCGTCCGTCCGGACCAGACCCGCGGATGTTGCGCAGATCCACGCCTTTCTGCGCGGCCAGCTTCCTCGCGAGCGGGCTGGATTTTACTGTGCCGGGAGTGCCGAGAGCGTTCCCAGCGGCCGGTTGCGCAGCCGGCTGTCCGGTATATCCAGCGCCTCCGGATGGCGACTTCGCCGGCTCCGGAGCCCGTGCATCGGTGGCCGGGCCGACAGTCTCAGGCTCGGCCTGCTTCTTCGCTTTTTCTGCGTCGTTCTTTGGCACTTCTGCCTTTCCGGCAGCAATCGAGCTCACCAGAGCCGAGACGTCTTCGCCTTTCTCACCGATTATGCCGATCGCCTCACCTACCTTCGATGCGCTTCCCTCTCCTCGGACGATCTTCAGCAGGGTTCCCTCCTGAGTCGACTCGTAGTCCATCGTGGCCTTGTCGGTTTCGACCTCGCACAGGACGTCCCCGGATTTGACCTGCTCTCCCTCTTTCTTGTGC
>DATKUF010000234.1:0-3269 GCA_035530755.1 Spirochaetia bacterium
GTTGTTCGTCTTTCTCCGGCTCACTGTCCAACCGCTTGCGGTTATCCTGCTCATGAGCCTGTTTGGCGTTTTCTATAAGCCGATCATACCGCTCGCCGATTCGATTACGACCCGCAATCTCGCGGATCCAGCGATTGACTATGGTCGGACACGGGTCTTCGGTAGCATTGGTTTCGTCATGGTGTCTCTTCTCATCCAGATCGCCGGAATTCTTACCAATCCTTCAGCGACAACGATCATGATTGCGCACCTTGTCACCGGCGCCGCATTCCTGTGTTCACTTATTCTGCTCCCGGGCAGACGGGAGGAGGTTGAAAGGCACCCGACGCATCATTCGTTGCGTCTGCAACCCGCGGCCTCCGATGCCGGCTCCATCGATCCGCTTTTCTGGGTGGGGATTCTCGTAATATTTACGGGAAGGTTCGCGATCACGGCCCACTATTCCTTTTTCTCGCTTTTTCTCCGCGACCAGATGGGTCTGAAAGCGATCAGCGGAATATGGGCAATCGGATCGCTCGCGGAAATTCCGGTAATCCTCTTTGGTGGATTCATTATCCGTAAAGTTGGAATGGAGGGACTCTTCGCGGTGTCGCTTCTGGCCATATCCGCGCGACTGCTCTGCTATTCTCTGTCTCCGCCGCTTTCCCTGCTTCTTGTAGTCCAGCTGCTTCATGCGTTCACGTACGGTGGATTCCACATGGCCTCGGTCAGCCTGGTGAACCGGTTCACGACCCCATCGCGGCGTGCGCTGGGGATGGCGCTCTATGTTTCGTTGGGTGTGGGCGCCTCCGCGTTTCTCGCGAGCGCGATAGGCGGGGTAATTCTCGCGCGAACCGGATTTGTCGTTCTTTTCAGAATCTACGCGATCATTCCTGTCACTGGACTGCTCCTTCTTCCGACCCTGCGACGTCGTTCGCGGAATCCGGCGTCTGCCGGGTGACCGGGTCCGACGAAACCCGGGGTCGCAGCTCCTGCTCCATCCACAAGAGGTAAGCTGGAAGTCCGTCGATAATCGGTAACACTAAGAGCTCGGGCACCTCGGCCGGGTGGATTTCCGCAATCAATTCGCGGAGAGCCGGCACAAGATCGGTTCGCGTTTTTAGAAAGAGTAATCGTTCGCGTTCACGGTTCACCTCGCCCTGCCACCAGAAGTAACTGGTCATTTCTCCGGGAACCTGCGCACACGCGGCCAGGCGTTCGTCGACGATCCGCCTGGCAATGACTTCGGCCCGATCAGAGGGCGCCGTCATGACCGCCATACAGAGCGTGCCCGCATTGTTGGGCGTTCCGGCTTCGAGTCGAGGCGCCGCCGTGCCGGAGGGGGCAACGACGGGAGAATCGATTTCCGGGTCCTCTTCCGACGCCATGCCCCAGGAAAGCAGCGCAAACCACACGCTTTGCGCCAGAAGGTAGAGGACCACAACCCACAGTATGACCTGAAAGGCCGGCCGTAGTGGCGCTCGGTACACGGAGAGCGCCAATGCGATCACGCAGGCCGCCGCGGCTCCGCCAAATGACGCGACAGCAAATGTTGTTGGCCGGAACGCGCGTTTCAGGAGCAGCAGCGTCTGCCACACAGCCGCAGCGGCGCACACGACGCCGGCGATCCGGTACGCACCCGGCGCGAGAATCACACCGAAACCGATCAGCCGGTCAACGGCCGCGGGAAGCAGAATCAATGCGAGCGCCAGAAGCCAGCTGAGGCCCGCGTCAAACGGCACGAGCAGAACCCGGGTTGCCTCCAGACCAGCTTGCCAGAAGTTGCCAGACGTTTTTTTTGGTTCCTGCACTCTACGTCTCCCGGCGTCATTATATGGGAAGGGTTCACCCGATGTCCAGAAAGACCCGGACGGTGTCGGACGACGCGCTTGTGTCTCCCCGGACGCTGCCATATACTTCGCCAGTGGCACCTCCCGGCGGCAAGTACGATGTTTGCGTTATCGGTGGTGGCCCGGCGGGCATGATCGCCGCCGGCCGGGCCGCTGAGTCGGGCCGTCGCGTGCTGCTGCTCGAGAAGAATTCATCTCCAGGTCGCAAACTGCTTATAACGGGCGGTGGCCGTTGCAACGTCACCAACGCGGAGACCCGTCATCAGGCCCTCGTGGAACGGTATGGATCGCGAGGCAAGTTCCTCCACAGCCTTTTCGCACGGTTTGGTCCGGGAGATCTCCGGGAGTTCTTTCGGGAGCGTGGGCTGGAGACGGTGGTCGAGCAGGAAAACCGCGTGTTTCCGGCAACGCAGCGCGCGGCGTCGGTCCTCGAAGTTCTGTTGCGATACATGCAGGACGGAGGGGTCGAGGTCCGGCTCAACACGGCGGTAGACGGTCTGGAAACCGAATCGGAGGTCAACGGGCAGGGGCGAATCACGGGCGCGAGGTCCTCGGATCGTGTTTATCGCGCCGATGCTTATATCGTTGCAACGGGTGGTACCTCGCATCCGGAAACCGGATCCACCGGAGACGGATTCGTGTGGCTGCGGAGAATAGGCCACCAGGTCAGGGAGCCCGAGGCATCGCTCGTGCCGATCCGCGTACGCGAAGACTGGGTGCGCGCTCTTCAGGGAGTTGCATTGGACGACGCCCGGCTTACCGCGCGCGTTCCCGGTGCCGGAGATGGCGCCGACGCGCGCTGTTCCGAACGAGGCAAGCTTCTTTTCACTCACTATGGTTTGAGCGGTCCGCTCGTCCTGAACATGAGCACGCCCATAAAGGAGCTCGAGAAGACGGCCCGTCGTCAAAGCATGATCCCGCCCGGCGAAGGCATTTCTTTGTTCATCGATCTTTTTCCCTCGATCGATCACGCCGCACTGGATCGATCGGTTCTCAACGCGTTCGCGGCGGGCCCTCGCCGCAAGCCGGTGAATCTTCTTCCTGCCGAGTTTTCGCTTCCTGCGCGGCTCGTCGGGGTGATATTGCGGCAGGCCGGAATAACGGCGGAAGCGACTGCGAGTGAGGTTAGAAAGGACGAACGGCGCCGGCTGGTCGTCGAGTTGAAAGCGCTTCGGCTTACCTTCGACGGCCTTCTGGGCGCCCGCGACGCCATTGTGTCCAGCGGGGGAGTTGCCCTGGAGGAGATCGATTTTCGCACGATGAGCTCTCGCTTGTACCTCAATCTCTATCTGGTGGGTGATATCCTCGACTTCCAACGGCGCAGCGGCGGATACAGTCTGCAAATATGCTGGTCTTCAGGTTGGCTGGCAGGAGTCTCGGCCGCGGTTGGAGCTTCCGGCGAGAGCGGAGTATACTATGAAAAAGGGGGCGCGCCGAATC
>DATKUF010000235.1:0-12383 GCA_035530755.1 Spirochaetia bacterium
GAATCGATCGCAGCCGGGATGCCGGACCTTCGTGGAGTTTGCGGCAAGATTGACCGGGTGATCGACGAAGCGGGTGAGCTCAAGGAAAAGGAGATCCCGGAGCTGCGCGCGATCAAAGGGCGCGTACGCACGGTTCAGGACGAAATACGGAGTCTCTCGGGAAGCTATCTTTCGCGGAACGAATATCAGAGTTATTGGAACTCCGATGTCGCTACCGTAAAAGACGGCCGAACGGTTCTTCCGCTCAAAGCCCAGTTCAAAGGCCGCATTCCGGGGATAGTTCACGAGGTATCGACAACCGGTGCGACACTCTTCATCGAGCCGGCCGAACTTGTAGAAAAAAACAACGACCTGGTGGAGCTGGACGCGAAGTACCGGCAGGAAGTTCTGCGCATCGTGCGCGAACTGACGCGCGAGGTCTTTCGATCATTCGACGAGCTTTCTCTTCTCGTTCGAGTCCTCACCCGGCTGGACACGCTCCATGCCCGTGCCCGGTACGCTCACATTCATTCCTGTTTCCCGGCTCGGCAAACCGGCCGCGCGAAGACCGCAGACGTTGCGGCCTCCCCCGACGAAAACGGGATGGTACTGGTGGGGGCGCGGCATCCGCTCCTCGGCAAGAAAGCAGTTCCGATAGACGTCATCATGGACAGCGAGAGCCGCATCCTCATTATTACCGGGCCGAATACCGGAGGAAAGACGGTATCGCTCAAAACAGTCGGCCTTCTTGCCATGATGAATCAGTTCGGGATGGAGATACCCGCCGGCGACGGGTCCAAACTTCCCATTTATGACGATGTGTGGGCGGACATCGGCGACGAGCAGTCGATAGAGCAGTCCCTGTCTACCTTTTCCGGCCACATGCAGAATATTTCCCGTATTCTTCGCAATGCGACGCCGGGCTCGCTGATCCTGCTTGACGAGCTTGGTTCCGGGACCGACCCGGAAGAGGGATCCGCGCTCGCAATGTCATTCCTTGACCGCCTGCTGCGCATGAACGTGCACGCGCTCATCACGACGCACCATAGCATTCTCAAAAACTACGGATACACACGGCCCGGAGTACGAAACGCGTCGATGGAGTTTGACGGGGAGAACCTCCAGCCTACCTACAGGATTGTTCTGGGCGTTCCGGGTTCGAGCCATGCTATCGACATCGCCGGACGCAGCGGGATTCCGCGGTCGGTCGTCGACGCAGCGCGTCGCTATCTGCACGATGAGCAGACCGACGCGGCAGGCCTCATACGGCGACTCACCCACAAGGAACAGGACATTCACCGACGTCACCGCATTCTCGATCAGGAACTGTCCGAGGTGGAAAAACAACGACTCGCGTTGACGCGCAAAGAAGAGGAAATTTCGGCGCGCGAGCTCGAGTTGCGAAAGGGTGCGGTGTCCGATCTCGATCACTTTGTCTCGGAAACCCGGAAACGGCTGGAACGGCTCGTCAGGGAACTGCGGGAAGAACAGATCGACCGGGAAAAAACCCGGAGCGTGAAAGCGTTTCTCGACGAGCTCTCTCGCGCGGTGGAGGTCGAATCGGCGGCCGTGGCAGGAAAGCAGCGCCGACGTCGAGAAGAGACTCCGGTGGAGCTCGCTCCGGGTGTCGAGGTCCTGATAGATGATAAGGGCAGCCGGGGAACTCTCGTCCGAAAGGGCCGCGGCGATGCCTGGGTCGTGGCAGTCGGAGCGATGAAGCGCAGCATGCACGCATACGAGCTGAGAACTGCAGCATCGAGCGCCGCGGTTATGGGCGAGACGGAGGGGCGGCCTTCGGTCGACCTGAGCATGGTTTCCACCGGTGAGGCCGCGGTATTCGAGCTCGATGTTCGGGGGATGCGGCTCGACGAGGCCTTGTCGGCAGTCGAACGGCAGCTCGACCGTGCCCTCATGCAGGGAATATCCCGTTTCGGAATCATTCACGGCAAAGGTGAGGGCGTCCTCCAGAACGGCATTCACCGCTACCTGAAGGAATCGCCGGCGGTGGATGAGTTTCACTTCGCGCGCCCCGAAGAGGGCGGGTTCGGAAAAACGGAGGTTCAGCTTCGCCCCTGACCGTCCATGTTCCAGCAGCGCGAAATCCATCATTACCACGGACTGCCTTGAATAACGTGGTCGAGTACCGGTAAGATGCCAACGAAAATGAAAAAGATATTGGTCGCACCGTTACTGCTTCTCCTGGCTTCGTGTGTATCAATCGATACGACCGTTCAGCTGTCGGCGAATGGTTCGGGCCAGATCGCGCTCACATACACGGTATCGCAGATGGTGGCAAACCTCGGTACTGTTGACAAAGAGTGGCAGAAGCTCCCGCTCCCCATTCGCGAGGCCGATTTTCGGCAGACGGTCGCGAGTATTCCCGGGCTCGCGCTCACTTCCTACTCGCAGACCGAAGATTCTCAAAACATTACGATCAAAGCCAGTCTCGCGTTCACCGACCTGAAGGCACTGAACCAGCTCTATTCCCCCGGAAGCGAAGGGGTGACGCTCAACCAGACGGGCGGCACCACTGTCTATCGACAGGTGATCTTTCAGGGTTTCCCGGACGGCATCGATCAGCAGAGCAAGGATTTTGCCGCTGCTTTTTTCAAGGACTACCACCTGAACTTCACCCTGGCCACCCCGGCGCCGATCAAAAACGCGAGTGCCGGAACCATATCCGCGGATAAACGGCACGTGTCCTACGACATCCCGATCCTGCAGCTTCTCGACGCGAAAACACCGATCGTCTGGGTCGTGACCTGGTGAACCATGCACCATCCTCGCCTTGTGGCATTCGAAGGTCGTCTCAAGGAACTCTTTGACGCGGTCGACGACCAGCTCGAACGACGCTATGGGACGCTCTATCCGCTTCATCCGTCGCGCGCCGCGGAAGGAACCACTGCGAGTCCCGAGCAGGATGGGCTTTTCAACATCGGTGCCGCGTTTTCGGCAGGCTATGGATCGCGAATTGGACGCAGCTACGTGGTCGAAGTTCGAATGGTCACACTCGCTGAAGTGCCGGATGCGGTACGTGAAGAGATTACCGAAACCGCCGTCCAGCTTGTTCGCGACAGACTCCCGGATTACTTCCCGAAACGAGAGCTGCAGGTGAGTCGCGAGAACAGTGTCTTCAAAATTCACGGCGATCTGTCGCTCGGGCAGGCATAGACGGGTCACAAATTGGACAAATTTTTCCAGACTTACTCTGCCTTTCTTGAACGAATTGTGCGTTTAGTATAGACTGAGGACTGCTGAGCATTCGGTCGGCATAGAAAAGTCACACGTGACATGTAGAATCCTGCTTGAGGGGAACTTATGGAAATCCAGTTGAGCGAACTCATTGAAAAGATCAAGAGTGAAGGTGTGCAAACTGCAGAGCAGCAGGCAGCGACTATCATCGGGGAGGCGGAAAAGAAGGCGTCCTCCACGCTCGAGCAGGCCCGAAAAGAGGCCGACCATATTGTAGCCGATGCGCGCCAGAAGGCGGCTCGAAGCGAACAGGCCGGCAAAGACGCGCTGAATCAGGCGGCGCGCGACCTTATTCTGAATGTTCAGGCGAGGTTCAAGACACTGTTCGCCGCGCTGATCGCAGATTCCGTCCGTGAGACCTACACGGCTGCCACTCTCGAGTCCGCAATCGTCTCGCTGGTGAACTCCTGGAAGGGCAGTGAGCTCGGCGACCTCGCCGTACAATTGCCGAAAGACCAGATGCAGAAGCTGGAGAAGGGGCTGCGGGACCGGCTGGCAAAACAGATAGAAAAAGGGATGACGATCGAAGCCGCTCCGGACCTGGAAGGCGGTTTTCGTCTCGCAAAAAAGGACGGCGGAGCGTACTACGATCTTTCCGCCGCAAGCATCGCTACCATTCTGGCGGAATATCTGAATCCGCGGCTCGCCGAGCAACTAAACAGTGCCATGCAGGCCTCCCAGTCGAAGGACTGAAACCGGTGAGCAAGTACTTCTACGCGGTAGCGACGCTTCCCTACATTACGTACGAAAGCGACAGTTTCATGAGTCCGGAGGAATTCCTGGAGTTCTGCAGCTACCAGCTGCGGCAAGATCGGTTTCTTGCCATCGCCCGGCTGTCACTGCAACCGCCTTCGGCCTCCTCCGTCCGCTCCTGCGGTTCGGACGCCGTCGATAGGTTTTTCCGATTCGAGCGGGGCATGCGAAATGCCCTTGTCCGACACCGGGCGGCGAAAAGCGGACGGGATGCCTCCGCATTCATCTCGCCGGATCTCCAGGGAAACGATCTGAGCGACGACGTTGCGGCCTCCGAGCTGGCACGGACAGCATTCGCAGCGGGCGCCTCATCACCGCTTCAGGCGGAAGAGATCCTCGATCGCGGCCGATGGGAGATTCTTGATCAGGTCGAGGTGACCCACCATTTCGATTTCGACAACCTAGCACTCTATTATCTGCGTCTGCTCATACTGACGAGAAAAGCCGGCCGCACACGCGAGCTCGGCGCTGCCGGATATGATGCGGAATACGCAAAGATGACCCAGTCGATGGGAAACCCGGGAAGTTCTGGAGCATAGGCAATGAGTCGTGGAAAAGTAGTTGGCGTAAACGGAAACATGGTAACGGTTCAAACCGATGGAAACGTATCGATGAACGAAGTCGGTTACGTAGTCCTCGGAGAGAAACGGCTGAAGTCCGAGGTGATCCGGATCAGGGGCGATAACGCAGAGATGCAGGTCTTCGAGATGACCCGCGGAATCGGTATCGGGGATCCGGTGGAATTTTCGGATAACATGCTCGCGGTGGCGCTCGGACCCGGGCTTCTGGGCCAGATCTACGACGGTCTGCAGAACCCGCTTCCTGAACTTGCCGAACAGTGCGGCTTTTTTCTCGAGCGCGGCGTTTACATGGCGCCGCTCAATACCCGGATTGCGTGGAAGTTCACTCCCACGGTCAAACCCGGAGACTCCGTCACCCGCTCCGACATGATCGGCTGGGTGCCGGAGGGCATATTCGAACATCGCGTAATGGTACCGTTCTACCTTACGGAAACCTACACGGTGGATACGGTAGCAGCGCCCGGTGAATATCACATCAGCGACCAGATCGCCGTGCTCAAAGACGGCCGCGGAAATCCGATTCCGCTCACCATGACCTTCCAGTGGCCGGTCAAACGCGCAATCACGGCCTACGCGGAACGGCTGCGGCCAACCGAGCCAATGGTTACCAAGGTGCGAATCATCGACACCTTTCTCCCCGTCGCACGCGGCGGCACCTATTGCATACCCGGTCCGTTCGGCGCCGGAAAGACTGTGCTCCAGCAGATCACCAGTCGACATGCCGAGGTGGACATCGTAATCATCGCCGCATGCGGCGAACGTGCAGGCGAGGTTGTGGAGACGCTGCGGGAGTTCCCGGAGTTGATCGACCCGCGGACCGGACGCACACTGATGGAACGGACTGTCATAATCTGCAATACCTCCTCGATGCCGGTCGCAGCTCGCGAGGCTTCGGTCTACACGGCGGTTACCATTGCCGAATACTACCGGCAGATGGGGTTGAACGTACTGTTGCTCGCCGACTCGACTTCGCGCTGGGCGCAGGCAATGCGCGAAATGTCGGGACGCCTCGAAGAGATTCCGGGTGAGGAGGCCTTTCCGGCCTATCTCGAATCGGTTGTCGCGTCGTTCTATGAACGTGCAGGGGTGGTCAGGTTGAAAGACGGCTCGACTGGCTCGGTAACGATCGGCGGGACGGTGAGTCCGGCGGGCGGCAACTTCGAGGAGCCGGTCACCCAGGCGACCCTCAAGGTCGTAGGCGCATTTCACGGCCTTTCCCGCGAACGTTCCGACGCTCGCAAATATCCCGCAATCAATCCGCTCGACAGCTGGAGCAAATATCCAGGACTTGTCGACACTGCCAAAACCGAATACGTTCGCGACATTCTGTTTCGGGGCAACGAAGTATCACAGATGATGAAAGTCGTCGGCGAGGAGGGAACCAGCCTCGATGACTTCGTCATCTACCAGAAATCGGAGTTCCTGGATTCGGTTTATCTCCAGCAGAACTCGTTCGACGCTGTGGATGCGGCGATGCCGGTAGAACGGCAGCGATATGTATTTGACATTCTGTTTCGGCTCCTCGCCGCCAAACTTTCCCTCACTTCGAAGGACGAGGCGCGAACCTTTTTTGCTCAGCTGCGGCAGCGGTTTCTCGACTTCAACGGAAGTGAATGGATGTCCGACGGCTTCACCAGGCTGGAGAAAGAGATCGCCGAGGCGGTGACGTCCAAGAGCGCGGGCGAGGATGAGCGGGCGACCCTCATCTCGAGCCAGTCAGCTGCGAACGCCTGAAGGCCGGAAAAATAAGGGGATCGGAAATGCGAAAAGTATATAGCAGAATTGAATCAATTGCGGGCAACGTGATCACGGTAACCGCCGACGGGGTCAAATACGGCGAGCTCGCTTTGGTTCAGTCCTCACACGGTGCGTCCCTGGCCGAAGTGATCCGGCTGCGAAACAATATAGTTTCCCTTCAGGTCTACGCAGGAGGCCGCGGGATCTCCACGGGAGATGAGGTCAGGTTCCTCGGCCATCCGATGCAGGTTTCGTTCTCGGACAACCTCATGGGACGGGTCTTCGACGGGAGCGGTCGCCCACGCGACAAGGGACCTGCGCTCGAAGAAAATCTCATCGAGATCGGGGGACCCTCGGTAAATCCGGCGAAACGTATTATTCCGCGCAATATGGTGCGCACCGGAATACCGATGATCGACCTTTTCAATACGCTGGTCGAATCGCAGAAACTGCCGGTTTTCTCGGTTTCCGGAGAACCTTACAATCCGCTTCTGGCCCGCATCGCCATGCAGGCGGAGGTTGATCTGATCATCCTCGGGGGAATGGGGCTGAAATACGATGATTTCCTCTTTTTCCGGGACACGCTGGAACAGGGGGGAGCGATGTCGCGAACCATCATGTTCGTGCACACTGCGAGCGATCCCACGGTCGAGTGTCTTCTGGTCCCGGACATATCCCTCGCCGTTGCCGAACGATTCGCCCTGGCCGGGAAGCGGGTGCTTGTTCTGCTCACCGACATGACCAATTTTGCCGACGCGCTCAAGGAAATCTCGATCACGATGGAACAGGTGCCTTCGAACCGTGGATATCCGGGCGATCTCTACAGTCAGCTCGCTGCACGTTACGAAAAGGCGGTCGACTTTGAAGGATCGGGTTCCATTACGATCCTCGGAGTAACAACGATGCCCGGTGACGACGTCACGCACCCGGTTCCGGACAATACCGGATACATTACCGAAGGACAATACTACCTCCGCAACGGTAGGATCGAACCCTTCGGATCGCTCTCGCGTCTGAAGCAGCTGGTGAACAACAAGACACGTCCGGATCATCGCGCACTGATGGACGGAATGATCAAACTTTACTCACAGTTCCGCGAATCGGTGGAAAAGCGCTCGATGGGATTCCGAATGTCCGACTGGGACCAGAAGCTGTTGAAGTACGGAGAGATATTCGAACGCGACATGATGGATCTTTCAGTCAATATTCCGCTCGAACAGGCCCTCGACAAGGGCTGGGAGATCCTGTCCGATTGTTTCAGCCCTGCCGAGACCGGTCTTCGCACCGAGCTCCTGCGCCAGTTCTGGCCTGACAAGGCCGCTGTCAACGCCGGCGGCGACTCGGCGAAGGAGGAGGTAGCCTGAGCATGGCTGCCGTCAAGCTCACCAAGAATGAGCTCAAGAACCAGAAAGACTCTCTTCGCCGTTTCGAGCGTTATCTGCCTACGCTGCTGTTGAAGAAGCAGCAGCTGCAGATGGTCATAAGGCAGGTCGAAGCCCACGAACGCCAGAAGGCCGGGGAAAAGAAGCGTGTGGTGGACGAAATCATGGCGTGGGTCGGAGTCTTCGGAGAAAATGCCGGACTCTCCGAACTGTTGCGAGTCGAAGAGCTCGTCCTGACCACCGGAAACATTGCCGGTATCGATATTCCGGTCTTCGAGGACATCCGCTTCCTGGAGCTTCCCTATGACCTTTTTGCGGTTCCCCTGTGGGTGGACCGCGCTCTGGACCGGTTGAAAGAACTCATTCGGCTGGACGCGGAGGTGGCAATTCTGCAGAAACAGCAGGAGCTTCTCGGAGAGGAGCTTCGCATTACCACGCAGCGCGTGAACCTCTTCGAAAAGGTGAAAATTCCCGAGACGCGCGAGAACATCCGTCGAATTCGCATCTATCTCGGGGACGACCAGACTGCCGCCGTTGTTCGCGGGAAGATCGCGAAGAACAACATCATGCGAGGACAGGCATCATGATTATGCCGATGAAGAAAGTCTGGGTCCTGACGACCGAGGACAACCGCCACGAAGCTGTCGAACGCCTGAAAGACGTGGGCGTCGTGCACGTTGAAGTGCAGGATGTGCATACCGAACGGCTCGCGCAGTTGCTTCAGCAGCGTCAGACGCTGGAGCGGGGTCTGCAGGTGCTGCCGCTCGAAGTCAAGGGTGAAGCTGAACTGTCGGTCATGCCGGAAGACCCGGTCTCGCGCGGTCTGGAAGCTGCATCCGAGCTTCAGCAGCTGCAGGATCGCCTGAACGGACTCATGGAATCCGCAGACCGGCTCCTCAAGGAAAAAAACGCGGTTGAAGCCTGGGGAGAGTTCGACCCCGACGAGATCCGGAGTCTTCGCGAGAAAGGAGTGTTTCTTCGCCTCTATTCGATTACACCCGATGAGTACGCCTCCTTCCCCGAAGAGGCTCGTATCATTGTCCTTCATCGCACAAAACAGCTGGTGAGGTGCGTGGCCTTCGCGCTGAGCGACGAACCCGTCTATGAACCCGACGAGTTTGCACTGCCGTCGCACGGCTACGGAAGGCTTACCGAGCTCATAACCGAGAATTTAGAAGCACAGCGGGAATTGATGGCGACAATCGCGAACTTGTCCGGCTACCGGCTGCTCCTGCATGAGGCCATTGCGCGAGTGGACGAACAGATAGAGTTTGAAACTGTTCGGGACGGCATGACGCTGGACGGGCGGGTCGCCTATCTTTCCGGCTTCGTCCCGGAACCGAGAATAGAACAGCTTCGCGAGGCAGCCCGGCGTCACGGGTGGGGTCTTGTGGTTCGCGACCCGGAAGCAGACGAAGAGGTTCCAACAGTTACGAAGAACCCCCGATGGATCGCAATCATAAAGCCACTTTTTCAGCTTCTCGGAACGCTTCCGGGGTACTGGGAACGCGACATCAGCGTCTGGTTTCTCGGTTTCTTCACCGTCTTCTTTGCAATGATAATCGGCGACGCGGGCTACGGATTTCTGATTCTTGCAGGAACCATCTTCGGCGTCGTCAAGTCGAAAAGGTCGAGCGGCCGGGTGGCGAACGTCTTCGTGCTCATGACGGTACTCTCGGTGGCTACCATCACATGGGGCACGGTTACGGGAACCTGGTTCGGGCTGAAGGGCATCGCCGAAGCAGTGCCGTTTCGCTATCTGATAATCCCGCAACTCTCGATTTTTGCATCGAGCAGCACGCAGATCGTGCAGTTCATCTGTTTTCTCCTGGCAGTTGTGCAGCTCTCGCTTGCGCACATCTGGAACTTCATCATGGAGTTGCGGGGCAAGTATCCAATTCGGGCCCTTGCGCAACTGGGCTGGCTTGCCATAGTCCTCGGTGCATACAACGTGGCACTCAACCTCGTCATCAGCCAGACTCAATATCCGATCATGCAGGTATCGTGGTACGCAGCCGGCGTCGGCATCGTGCTTGTACTGATGTTCGGTGACCAGGCAGGACACTTCCTCAAGGGACTCCGAAGCGGACTGAACGTGGCAAAGGTTTTTACGACCCTGCTGAACGGCATCAGTGCATTTGCCGATATTGTCTCATATATCCGTCTTTTTGCCGTCGGACTGGCCACCGTTGCGATTGCGCAGAGCTTTAACAGCATGGCCGCCGGCATGGCATCGAGCGGCGTGGGCGGCGTAATCGGGGCGGTCCTGGTTCTCCTGCTTGGTCACACCCTGAACCTGCTGATGGGAGCGCTCGCAGTCATAGTCCATGGTGTGCGGTTGAACGTCCTGGAGTTTTCCAACCATCTCGGGCTCGAGTGGAAGGGAATGGCCTATCGACCATTCGCGCGAACTACCGACGAACGGAGCGCGTAACCGGATAGTGCGGCGGCGGTTCGTCCGCCTTTCGATAGATGTGTAACTCAGAATGTGCGTGGAAAGGAGATTTGATAATGAACTTTGGATTGCTAAGTATGGGTGCGGTGCTTTCATTCGCTGCCATGGGTTCGGCTATCGGAGCCGGCGAAGCAGGGCAATCGGCTATCGGCGCGTGGAAGAAGTGCTACGCCCAAAACAAGCCGGCGCCGTTTCTCCTCATTGCGTTTGTCGGCGCTCCGCTGACTCAGACAATCTACGGGCTCATAGTCATGGGCGCCATCAAGACCGCCGCGGCCAGCGGCAAGGCTGACCCGTGGTTGCTTCTGGGTGCGGGAATCGGTGGGATTGCGCTCGGCCTGTCGGCCTGGTTTCAGGGACGGGCCGGGGCCGCAGCATGCGACGCCTTCGTCGACAGCGGCAAGGGATTCGCGAACTATATTCTCGTGCTCGGTATCATCGAAACCGTCGCCCTGTTCGTCATGGTGTTCCTCCTCGGAGCTCTCGGAGGCTGAGGAGCTCACATGCGTGGTGACGTGACTATCCGGTCGAGAATTGCACCACGATTGCGCTGCTTTATTCTTATTTTCGTGATAGCGGCGCTTGTCGGGCTGACGGCGCCGCTTTTTGCGCAAACTGATGACGCGGCCCAACCCGGAATCTGGCCGCCGTTCGATGCGACTCAGCTGGGAAAACTGCCCCCAAATACCCCCTCGTGGGTCTACTACCAGGAGGGGCAGAAGCTGTTTGACGAAGGAGAGTTCGGCAAAGCGCTCGTCTCATACCGTCGCGCGCTGGAAACCCAGCCCGAAAAAAAGTTCCCGGAAGCAGAAATGGGAATCGGGATGGTTTTCGCGCGGGAAGGGGAGACCAAGCTGGCTGTCGACCATCTCTCCCGGGCGATTGCGCAGCGCCAGCTTTTTTATATTCCGCAGGACTATTACACGGCCCTCTACGAACTTGCGGGAATATACAAACTGCAGCAGAACTACCGTGACTACGAGAACATGCTCGTTTCCATAGTTGAAGACGACGAACGGTTCTCCAATCCCGACCTCGCCATGTCGCGACCCGCTTACCGCAATACA
This sequence comes from Spirochaetia bacterium, assembly GCA_035530755.1. Classification (GTDB taxonomy): domain Bacteria; phylum Spirochaetota; class Spirochaetia; order DSM-27196; family DATKUC01; genus DATKUC01. The sequence goes on from DATKUF010000235.1 coordinate 11,207, forward strand.
CTCGAGCAGGACGGGCTCGACAAACTCGTGCTCCTCTACCGGTTGCCCGACGATTTCTCGCTTACTGCGCACCTCGATCTCGGGATTTTTTATGTGAGTACCGGAAAATACTCGGATGCGGCCGACAATCTGCTCTTTTCGACGCTTAAGATCATTTCGGAGGCGATATCTGCATATCTGCAAATTGAACCCGATTTTGAATTCTCGACTATGAACGACTTTCTCAATCGCGCGCGCGGAATACCGGAAATTGAGAACTATCTTACTACCCGTCAGCTCTACCAGAGTCTCTATTTTCTCGCCGCCGCCATTTATGGTCAGAATTTCACCGAACGCGCGCGCGCGGTGTGGCAGCTGGTAGCGAGCCGTTCTGAGGCTGGTGCCTGGCAGGGTCGGGCGCGGGCACGTGTTCTGCACCCCCGCCTCGAACCGCAGCTCGATACCAACCGCTAAGCGGCGCTATGCGAAAGATCATCATAAAGGGTGCGCGCGAGCACAATCTGAAAAATATCGATCTGGAGCTCCCGCGCGACCAGTTCATCGTAATCTCCGGATTGAGCGGCTCCGGAAAATCCTCACTCGCGTTCGACACGATCTTCGCCGAAGGACAGAGGCGTTATGTCGAGTCGCTTTCGTCCTACGCGCGGCAGTTTCTCGGTCGGATGGAAAAGCCGGATATCGACTATATCGAGGGGCTTTCGCCGGCCATATCCATCGAACAGAAGAGCTCCCACCGTAATCCGCGATCGACTGTCGGCACCGTTACCGAAATCTACGACTACCTGCGACTGCTCTACGCGCGCATTGGCCGCCCGCACTGTCCCAACTGCGGGCGGCCGATCAAAGATCAGAGCCTTGATCAGATCATCGATTCGGTGATGGCCTACCCGGCGGAAAGCCGGATCATGGTTCTGGCGCCTGTGGTTCGGGAAAAGAAGGGGGAACACCAGAAGGTTCTGGTAGACGCAAAACGGGCAGGCTTCGTCCGTGCGCGAATCGATGGCGAGGTATATGCGCTGGACGATGAAATTTCGCTCGACAAGAAACGGAAGCACTCGGTCGAGATCGTTGTCGACCGTCTGGTCGTGGATCAGATCAATCGCAAACGGATCGCGGAATCGGTCGAGACCGCGTTGGGTATCGCCGAAGGTCAGGTCGTAGTCTCCCGGGACGACGC
>DATKUF010000236.1:0-14676 GCA_035530755.1 Spirochaetia bacterium
TCGGCGGAACCGCCTTCGGTGCATACTGGGTGTAGGCGACGAGAGTGGGCGTAAAGGTGACATGACGACGCACCATCGCGGCCCAAAGGCCGTCAAGCTTGTCGTCGGACCCGAAGCTGTGCTCGATACCGTCGACTCCGATCGCGACCATGTCAAACGCTTCTTCCTGTGAGCCTACGTGGGCGAAGACTCTCAGCCCGAGCTGATGTGCCTCATCGACTATCGCTTTGGCCACCTCTATCTTGAGTCGCGGGGCGCCCGCAGGCGTGAACCACATCCTGTCGTACACGATCTTTATAAAGTCGACCTTGGCTTCTGCAAGCTTGTGCACCTGCCTGCACGCATCGACCGGATCGTCGACTTGCACCGTTCCGTTGATAATGAGGTCATGCTGGCCCTGGTAGATCGTGCCGGCAGGATGGCCGTTCGGCGCAGTAAAAAGCGGACCAGGGAAGTAGATCTCAGGCCCCATGATCTTGCTCTTCTCGAGCTGGTTACGAAGATCAATGTAGCCCGCGAGCGGGCTCCCCATCTCGATAATGGTCGTGACCCCATTCCTGAGCAGGCTCATCCTGTGTCGGGGGAACCTGGAGAGCCCCTCGGCGGCGAGCTTTCCCCAACCGGTCCTATCGATGAGGTCGACCTCCCATTGCGGGGATCCCATAAAGTGCGTGTGGCTGTCGATCAGGCCGGGCATTACCGTGCACGTGGTAGCATCGAGGACCTTCGCCCCCGCGATCAGCGGAGCATCGTCCGGGAGGAGCGATACGATCCTCCCGGCTCGAACGAGTATCGACCCGCCTGCGCGCATCTCGCTACCATCGAAAATCCATCCCGCGCGAATCAGCACATCCTGGGTCGGCGCGGGAGCGCTCGCCTCTTTCGGGTTGGCCGACAGCGCAATCTGCGGCGCAAACCAAAGCACTGTGGCGAGAAAAGCGAAAGCGATTTTGGATTTCATGAAGAGTTTCCTCCCTGGCCAAAGTAGCAACCGGCCATAGGAAAAGTGATCTCAGGCAGTGCGCAGAGGATGGTGCTCGCAAACGCCGGACGCGACGGGCACGGAAAAGGGGTCGGCGGCCCGTTCCTCGACTTCGCCACATGGCGGTTCTCATTCTACTGCCACCAGCGGTGATGAACAATCGGACTGTAGAGGAGTTGGGCGTTGACGCTGAAATACCACAGCGAGCAGGGCATAGCTTGATCGAACCCCCGATAATCCTCGGCTTCGCTTGGTTGCCGATGCATCTGCCGCCAATCCGCCGCAGGCCGCCGACTGACATGCACCAGATTGAAAACGAGCGACGAGATCTGCTCGAAGAGCCGTCGGAGGATACCGAAGCTCGCAACGCTCTCCGTAGGGCGCAATCGCTCTGAACAAGTCTCTTACATCTGGCCGGCGTGGTTCGACCGTTGGACCAGAGAGTTCAAGCTTCCAACAACCGAGGCTGATTACTTACGACGTTGCGGCGCGCAAGAACTCGTCGAGCAGCGGGTTGACCTTCTCCGGCTTCTCAAAGCTGGGTACGTGCGCCGCGCCGTCAATGCGCGACAAGCGGCTTTCGGGAATGCCCGCGGCCAGAAGCTCCGCTGCACGCAGTAGCTCAGGGTCGTCCAGTGCCCCGACAATAACCAACACAGGGCACGGAACATCGGCCAGGCGACTCATCGCAGACGGTTGCAGCGGATTTCGCGGCTGGCTGTCCGCCACGAGAAACGTGCTGTTTTCTACAGGAATGCGATTCATTGCGAGCGCCTTTTGACGCAGGATGTCGTCCACCTGATCAGGCTCACGGAACGGTCCATCGAACCAAATTCGCGTCTGGAGTTCGTTTGCCTGTTCGAGGTCTCCGCGCTGCATCGCGCCGATCATCTCTTCGAGGTATCGCGGCATCGTTCCCTGAGGCTGGAAGCCGCTCGGCGTTGCGCCGATCAGCGTCAATGAAGCAGCGCGCTCCGGTGTTTCAAGCGCAAGGTCCAGCACAATCTCCCCGCCCATCGAGCACCCGAGAAGATGCGCACGCCTGACCTCAAGGTGGTCCAGGAGGGTTCGCAGGTCCGTTCGTCTGCAGATGGGTCCGGTGGCCGCGCTTGAGCGGCCGAAGCCTCTCATATCATACCGAATAAGGCGATACCGGCTCGAGAACGCAGCCCACTGCGGATCGAACATGCGGCTGTCTAGAAATCCTGCATGTGACGAGACCACCGTTTCCCCTTGTGGATTGCCACCTACTTCGTAGTGAAGCCAACCATCATCGATCTTCAACTGTCCCAGCTTTGCCTCAATCATCGTAGCCTCCTGCCCTGCATTATCATCAGATGCGTTGTGACCTTACCCAGATTGGGTCGACACTCCTTTTGCTTCGGTAGTCGGTTTTTTGCCGGCGTGTCCTGTTACCACCCAATCGGGGAAGGTCTAGTCCTCATTTCATGGGAAGCAGGACAGTTTCTAAATTTCCCGGTAATACGGCCAGTTCTCCTGGCCAACCACATCGATCGGCAGGTACTGTTCCTTCGGAGGCTCAACATCGGCCGAAAAATAGCGCCAGAACAGACGCATGGCTTCCCATGTCTGAAGTGCGGGGTGCTGGGTAATGAGGAAATCAATACATCCGGATTGGAGCGACGCAAGGCTTGATGGAGTGAGGTCGTGCCCGACAATCAGTGGCCTGTTCCCGCCCTGAGAAACTGCCTTGGCGACATCTCCAACTGCGGCATTCGATACGTAGATTCCATCGATTGCCGGCTGAGTATCCCGGATGTGGCGCACCAGGGAATCAATGCTGCGGTCACACAGATCGATATCGAGTTCGAAAATCCGCGGTACGGCTCCTTCGGCGAAAAAACTTGTGAACCCCTCGACTCGCTGCACAATGTGGTAATCACTCGGTTTCACGGCAACACAGGCAATGCGGGATGGATCGGATACGCCAAGCGATAGGAGTCGGGCGCCAATGCGACCCGCGGAAAAGGCGTCCTGTCCGACGAAGCAGAGAGCCCGCGCATCGGGCAACGGTGTATCAAAAAGCACGAGGGGCAGTTCGTTTTCCAGTTCGGATAGAGCACCGAGGGCCGCCTCTGGAATGACCGGGGCCAGGAGAATTCCATCGACGCCGCTTGACGCTGCTTCATGAATTGCCCGGCAAAGATCCGAGCCGCGCGTTCTATCGAACGAAAAGGATCTGCTGCGCAGGCCAAAACCGCCGAAGTCTTCGGCCGCGCGTAGGAGGCCCCTGCCTGCAGCTATCCAGAATCCACCATCCTGATCGCTGCGCGGATACACCGCCCCAATCGTCCAGGTTTTGGATCTGGATAGCCTCCGTGCGCCGAGATCTGGCGTGTACTCTGTCTCACGAACGATTCTGTGGACTCGTGCCGAGGTATCGGCGGAAACCCTTCCCCGGTTGTGCAGGACTCTGTCGACGGTTCCTATGGAAACACCTGCAAGTCTTGCAATATCCTTGATGGTCGTTGCCTTTGGTATCACGATTGGAGTGTAGCGCGAACCCTTCCGCTCTTCAGCCATTTTTGTGCCGGAACGCTATCTAGATCTACTGGCCGGCAAAAGCCATCCAGGCAGTCCAAGCTTGAGACTTTCCGTGCCGCGAAGCCGCAACACGACATTCTGCAACACGATGAAGATACACAGCAACATTCCGTTTGCTATCGACTGAAAGTCTGAGTTGATGCCAGCCGCACGTATCAGTTCGTTGATTGTCAGGAGCGTCAACGCGCCGAACGGCGAGCCGACGAGATTCCCCACGCCGCCTGAGAGCAACGTGCCGCCTATTATGGATCCGGCAATCGCTTTGATTTCAAATCCCGACGCGTTTCCGACATTGCCGGCTCCTGTTGTCATTATGAATACGAAGCCCGCGATCCCGGCAAGCAGTCCGCAAAGCACGTGTGAGTAGAATCTCGTTCTCTTTACGTTGATGCCGAGCATCAGCGCGCTTTCATTATTGCCGCCGACCGCGTAGAGATTACGCCCGAAACGAGACCAATTCATGAGGATGACAAGCACGACTGCAAGCACCAACACAACAATAGTACCGGGCATGATCTCAAGCGGAATGAAACGCCTATTTCGGTTAATGGTGCCAAGCCATGGAATCACAATTTGAAAATTCGTGAGGTGCACGAAATCGGGCATGGTCACATTGATCGGATCCTCGTGGATAGTTGTCATGAGCCCACTGGCCAGAAACATTCCTGCAAGCGTTATTATGAATGGCTGAATTTTCAGGTACGCTACAAGAAATCCCTGCAGAAGACCAAACGCGATACCTATACCCAGCGCCAGAAGGATTGCGCCGCCGATGCTCCCCTCCCCCGACTGGAGGAATACTGCACAGGACATGGTTACGAGGGCAGTCACCTGGCCAATAGAAATGTCGATGCTGCCCCCGATCATGACAATACTCTCGGCAAGGGTTAGGATGATAAGTGCAGCATTCAGGTTGAACAGGTCGAAGAAGGTCTGAGCCTGCAGGAAATCGTGCCCGTGAGTAAGAATTCCAAACCCGTACATCAGCACGAATATAGCTGCAGCAATAGCAAAAAGGAGATTCGAGTCTGTTACTCTTTCTCTTCGCTTTATCGTATTCATTGATTCCATTCTATACTTCTTTCTTCGCGGATATATCCGACTTGGGAACCACTGAAGCGTCTTCTCCAATTGCGGTCGGTATCTGGTCTGCGCGGCCAAGCCTGGCTCGCACCCAGTTTGTGCCATTCCCGGCAAATTCTCTGACCGCAGGCGATGCTATTACCATGAGTATAATTATGAACACCGCCTTAAAGGCGTTAATCGCCTGGGTGGGTACATCGAGCCTCAGCAAGGTCAGATCCAGCACTTCTATCGTATACGCCCCGATGATAGAACCGGTTATGCTAAACTTTCCTCCGTACAGCGAGTTTCCGCCGATTGCCACGGCGAGAATCGCGTCCATCTCGATATTCCTGAGCAGATTGTAGCTGTCATGGCGACCGGCCTTGGTAACAGCGATAAAACCTGCAACCGCCGCACAGACGCCCATAATCATGAAGGCCAACAGTTTTATCCTCACCGGATTGATGCCGTTGAGACGTGCGGCTTTCTGGTTAATTCCCACTGCTTGGGAATAGAGCTTGAGGTTGGTGGTTTTCAGTAGTACTGCAGCCAATACGATAAAGATGACGGTCAGGATTATCGGCGTTCGTACGGGGACTCCCGGTATTGCGTTGCCGATTTGATATGTGAGGTTGCTCGACAGTATGGGAGATAGTTTGCCATCGATCAGAAATGCTATGGATCTCCCCACAGTGAACACTATGAGTGTCGCGACTATTGGCTGAACGTTGAGTGTCGCGACCAGGGCCCCGTTGAAGCTTCCAATGACAATCCCGGCCACGCAACTCACCAGAAATGCCGCCAGTATGGTCCACCAGGTGATTCCGCCGGCGCTCACAAGTACCCAGACAAATACGGCGGAGGTTATTGTGGCCGCCACACCAACACTGAGGTCCTGACTGCCTGCAGAAGATGTAACGAGTGTCATTCCGATCGACAGAATTACCAACTCCGAAGCGCCATACAGAATGTTCGGGATATTCCCGTACAGCGCCCCGTTGATAATCGATATGCTGAAGTAATCCGCGCCCTTGATCAGATTGATGACAATCAGGATAGCCAGGACCGATAGCGGGAGGAATAGCTGAGATCCGCGGGATTTCATTCTGGCCATGTCTGCTCGCTTCCGCCGGCAATTACGTGCATGATATTGCTTTCTGTCAGGTTCTCACCGATGAGCTCTCCCACGATTGCCCGGTCTTTCATGACAATCAAACGAGAGCACGTGCGAAGCGCCTCCTCAATTTCTGAAGAGATGAATGTCACGCTGACTCCATCTTCGGCGAGTCTGAGCACAAGCTTCTGAATCTCCACCTTGGTTCCGACGTCAATTCCCCGTGTGGGTTCATCGAGAATCAGGTACCGGAGGTGCGTGAGCAGCCACCTGGCGAGAATAACCTTCTGCTGGTTGCCGCCGGAAAGCGATGTGATGGGCGTGTCGGTAGACGGGGTCTTGATATTCAGAGACTTTATGTACTCGTCGGCAAAGCCTTCAGCCTGCTTCCGTGAGAAAGGCTTGAAAAATCCTTTCAGAACCTGGAATGCCAGAACGATGTTATCGCGAACGGAGAGGCCGGCAATGATGCCATCACCCTTGCGATCCTCAGGAAGATAGCCGATTCCCAGCTTCATCGCGTGTATTGGCTCGCCGATTTTTACTTTCTTCCCATTCATCTTGACGTCGCCGCCGGTCACTCTGTCCGCAGCGAAGATTGCCCGGACACTCTCGCTTCGCCCGGAGCCGAGCAGCCCGGTGAACCCGTTTACTTCGCCTTTTCGTATCGTGAAGTCAAAGGGTTTTACCCCCGCAGCGCTCGAAAGCCCCTTCGCCTCGAACACGGGCTCACTGCTGTCGTGCGCGGATGGCTCATGCTTCTTGATCTGTGAAACATCTTCGAGTGCTTTTCCCATCATTTTGGAGACGAGCTCGAACTGGGTCAGCGAAGATGCATCGTATTGGCCGATGAACTCCCCATTGCGCAGCACAGTGATCCTGTCACTGATCTCATACACCTGGTCGAGAAAGTGGGTTACAAAAACGATTCCTACACCTCGCGATTTCAGTTCGCGTATGAGCGAGAAAAGCTTCTGTACCTCATCTTCGTCAAGCGACGAGGTCGGCTCGTCCAGGATGAGAATCCTGCAGTCCATATCGATCGCGCGGGCAATCGCAATCATCTGCTGGACGGCAAGCGAACAGCTTGAAAGCTGCTGGGTCGGCCTCGCTGGAATGCCGAGTGATGAAAGAAGGCGTGTAGTATCGTCTTTCATCCGTTTCCAATTGACAAATGCATGCCGGCCTCGGCCGATAAACATATTCTCCGCGACTGTCAAATTGGGACAGAGCGTGATTTCCTGATAGACGGTGCCGACTCCGAAATCCTGAGCGTCCTCCGGTGACCGGAAATGTATGGTCTTCCCCTCTACCTTTATCTCACCTGCATCCTTTTCGTATACGCCGGTCATTACCTTTATCAACGTGGACTTTCCCGCTCCGTTTTCGCCCATAAGGCCGTGGACTTCGCCCCGCTTGAGTGTAAAGTTTACGTTGTGCAGAGCCCTGACCCCTGGAAACGATTTGCATATGCCCTGCATTTCCAGCACATTCTGCGTTTGCAATTGATTCTCTCCCGACGCATTATAACCAATCGCGGTGCGGCGTACCGGACTCCTCCGCACACCGCACCGCGCGTAACTCAACGAATCTCAAATCAGAACGATCGTTACTTTGTGATCACGCCCTTGCCGGGATCGGTATTGATTCCCTGGCTGTCAATGATAGCGTCGGTGATGTTCGCGGTATCAACCCAGATCTCTTTCTGATAGATGATTCCGCTCGGGATTTGCTTACCAGCTATCTGGTCCTTGATCCAGCCCGAAATCTCGGCCGCCTGGCGGGGCTTGGTCTGCTGGTCGAAGTTCCAGTAGCCGGCCTGCACGTTGCGCAGCGCCCAGCGGTTGAAGTCGTTGGCCAGGATTAGGACCTTGCCACCCGTCCCGTGGGTAATACCTGCCGCGTCGAGCGCCTGAACGGCACCTTGCGCCAAACCGTCGTTTTCCCCATAAATGACGTTAAAATTCTTGCCTGCGGCTATTGCGGCTTCAACCACCTTACGGGCTAACGCAGGGCTCCAACTGTCTCCACCGGTTCCGTCAGCCACGATGTTGATTTTGCCCTCTTTGGCGGCTTCCAGGAATGGGGCGCTGCGACCCACCTCAGCCGCGGAACCCAACTGACCTCGAATGAGAATCACGTTGTATGCGGGCAGTTTCTGGCTTAACAACCAATTCAGTGTCGCAACTCCCTCGGCATGCATGTCCGAAACAAGAGCAGCCTGATAGTTCGAGGGGTCCGTTTTGATGAGACGGTCGAACAGAAATACCGTTACTCCGGCGGCTTTCGCGGACTTCAGCACGTTGTCCCAACCGGTGTCGCTTGCTGCCGAGATCAGCAAATATTGCACACCATCTCGTATGTACCCCTGCGCTGCCGCGATCTGCGCGCTGTTGCTGCTGGTGTTGGTCTGCTTTGCGTCATAGCCATTTGCCTGCGAAAAGACACTGTTCATGTTCTCAACGTTGGCCTGTCGGTAGCCCGATTCTTCGGGTGGGAGATTCACAATACCTACCCTGATTAACGAGCTTTTAGTCGAGCTCGTCGCCGCGGCTTCCTTGGCACCGGACGCGCTCGCAACGCCGGCCATCGCCAGCAACAGTGCGGCAACCAGATAGGCTGTCTTCGGCAACCGAATCCAACTGGTTCCTCCGCTTCGCGTAGAAGATACTACACGGTCTGACATTGATCGATACATCATTTCGTACCTCCATTGATTCGTAACGACTGGACTTTTTTGGGGGCGGCAACGCCGCCCACTCGAGGGTTCTGGTTACTCATCCAGCTCCGTCGTGCAGACGACAATCCTGTCGATGCTCGTTGCGTGCACGTGCACGCAACGAGTGACTGTGGCCCTCGCTGCCACGTTCCTCAAATATCCTTACGTGCCTATCAAGGGCGCGGATTGCGACGAACATCATTTTTCTACAGCCCTCTACCAAAAAAGCTCCCATCTCCCACGATCGCTGGAACTGCGAGCGTTCCGGAGAAACCGCGAAAAAACCGAAGCATCGGTGACACCGCAGACGCGGGATGTTCAGCCGAACTGATCGGGTGGGGGATACTCCATGCGGAATAACGAAACGTTTCGGCCCGGTCGATGGTTGCGCAACCCCTTGCCATTGGCGACCGCAGTGGGTTGGAGCCAGGCATGTGCCTGGCAAATAGAGCGCCGTCCGCTGAGGCCGGAAAAGAACAGGGAAGATGGCAGCAGTCGGTCAGAACCACAGAGAGGAAGGGCTGGACACTATCGATTGGCAGTCGTCACATCCGTGAAGCGTTAAGCATGATTTTCCCAGACAGCAGAGAACGTTCAATCTTCACACAAGATCGCCCGGATAAAAGAGCGCCGCGCGGCACTGTTGCGTGATCGCCAAGAATGAACCGCGAGCAAGTAGTGTTCTTCATGCTTGATCAGAACGTAGTTGCCGAGATTGTAGGGTCCATTTCCGCCCCATGGAACAACATTCGGCCACTCGTCGACTACGGCAGCGACCTGTCCGTCCCACGGGCTCAAGACATCCCGGTTGAATATCGAATAGGTTTCCGGCCGGCTGGAGAAGAACCCGTATCCTTCGTTGCCCCCTTCGAAGACGGCATAGACGTTGGGCCCGAACGGCAGAGCAGGCGACAGTGCCTCCGGTTTGAAGCTTCGTGCGCGACGCGCGTTGACCGAGAGAACTGCTGGGACGATGAGCACCGACAACATCAGGCGGTTGCGAACTCAGGGAATCCAGCCCGGGTCGGGCAGTTCCGGCAGACCAGCGATCTGCAGAAAAGAGCGAACGCATACCTGAGGTAGAAACTTCCGAAGACCCACGAGCCAACGAGAAAGTTGAACAGAGTGTAGCTGGCGACCAGAAGGGCGCAAATGGCTCAGTCGACGACGCTCCAGTACGGGCCGACCCACGTCCACGCGATCAGGCCGACTGGCAGCAGAACGTGCAGAACAACGAGCAGCAGGACGGCTTCAAAACGAGTGAACCTCGTCCTTGAACCTCTCACTGAAGCTCTTGCAGGAGCATATGCTCACAACGGAAGTCTGTACAGCTGCTTCCGTGGCATGTCGAATCGGAAGTCCCCTCGATGTGCAGACGTGTTTCCAAGGACGGACGGGTGTATCGTTGCCGGCGTGCGGTGCATGTTCGACGCTTGGAATTCATTGGCAGAGCTCTTGCCAAAGCAAACCAAATGTATCCAGCAATCGAAGAAGAGATCGCGGCAGCGCACATTTCGTTGGGTGATCCTGTGATCTCGCTCCTTCGCGAAGCAATAGCGTCAGGCGAAATTCGAACCAGCCCGCACCCGAGACGCTCTTTCAGATGCTTCAGGCGTTTGTCCTCTACTTTCTGCGCGAGGAAACCGACAGTACGTCGGCGGTCGCGAAAATCGCCGAAAGCATAAGAATCCTCGTGGAGGGGCTCCATCCGACAAAACAAGGAGAGAAGTCATGAAAACCAGGGCCGTTCTCGTATATCTGTCCACTAGTGGAAACACAAAACAGCTCGCCGACCTCCTGTCGAAGCGCATGTCGCTGTGGGCGGATGTCGTGCTGCTTCCGATCGAGCGAGCCGAGCGCAGTCCGGAACTCATTTCCGAAGCGTCGGTAATCGGCTTTGGCGGTCCGGTGTTCCAGCTGGGGCTCGCAGAGCGTGTCATGAAGTTCGTGGAATCGAACGCGCGGAGCAGCCGGACGAGCGGCAAGCAGTTCTTTCTCTTCTGCACATATGTGGGAATCTCTTCCGGTCTGGCTTTCCTCGCTCCAGGGCGGTTGTTGAGCCGCGCGGGTCATCCGTTGCCTGGGGCGCTGAAAATCAAAACGTCTCACTTCTACCACAAGACCGCGGGTTTTCCATACGATGAGGCGAAAAGTCTGATCGGGAACTTTGCCGATGAGTTGCGGATGCGCCTGAGGGAGCGTCCCGATCAGGGGAAGCTCCTTGACTCCCTCGACTATCAGGGACGCCTCGTTAAGGTGCTTCACAGAATAATCCCTTCTGTTTCAAACCGCCGCGTATCCTGGTTGCCGAGGAGAGATGCCGGGGATGCGGATCACACCGGAAGCTGTGCCCCGTCGGTGGCATTTCAATCCAGGGCGCCAAACCTGTGTTCAAACGGCATCAATGCAAGCAGTGCGACCGATGCGTGAGCGCCTGCAGGTCCCGCGCGCTGGATTTCGATCTTGGGAGTCTACGGCGACTTGTCGCGTTTGACCGGAAGGTACTCGGCGAAGAGATGCCCGCGAACGTGATCCTCTAACGGCCGAAGAAAGTGCCCGCTGCCGCCGTAAGACTACCCACAAGGACAAAGACGCGTGTCAGGAACGCGTCGGTCTGCCAACCGAGCTTCAGCAGCGTCATTATTGCGGACCAGGCAGGTGCGGGCATCATAGAAGAAAACCATCAGCGAAAGGGCTTGAGCGCTCATCGTCAGTCCTCCGAAACGCAGGTAGCCTATGCGTTGCGCAAGAGGATTGTAAATGTTCCGGCGCGGTGTCTTATCATACTTCGATGATGCTGCAGGAGTCTCTTTCCGGTTCGAATGGCTGCTCGGAATGTCTCAAGGGCGCGGGACCGACGGAGTTGCACGTCGGACCGAACCGTTTCTTCTGAAGTTCGAATTTTCTAACACTGCAGATTTATTTTGACTTCCGATATGAACATGGATATAATTCGGGAACGGACGCAGCAGGCTGTCGAAACCCGACCCGCTTGAGAAAGTCCGGCCGGGCGTACGCGGCGAGAAGCGCGATACGCGATCCGGTCCGTTAGGGCTCTCTTCTCACCATACTATGATTATAGCCGCGCCCGTCCGCCGACGGGACGCCGCAGAGTGATTGCCCTTGGACGGTAGACGCCGTACTTTCATCACGCTGTCCGACGACGGAACGATCGGACAGGCGCTCCCAAACGATCCGGAGTGGTACAGAACGAGTGTTCCCTGCGCGGCGGCTTGCCCCGCGGGGACCGACGTCCCCGGGTACCTCGGCGCGATCCGCGAGGGCCGGTTCGACGAAGCGTACCGTATCAATCTACGCGACAACGTCTTTCCCGCCGTCCTCGGACGGATCTGCACACGTCCCTGCGAGCCCGTGTGTCGCCATGGCAGGCCGGGCCTCGGGGATCCGGTGGCCATCTGCTTCTCCAAACGGTCGGCCGCCGACTACAGACCCGACCGCGCCCCGATACGGCTCGATCCGTTCTTCGCGGCGAGCGGCAAACGGATCGCCGTCGTGGGCGCCGGCCCGGGAGGGCTGGCCGCGGCGCGCGAGCTGTCCCTCTTCGGGCACGCGGTCACGGTGTTCGAAAAGAACTCCCTGCCGGGCGGGCTGTTGGTCCGTGGCATACCCGAGTTCAGACTCCCCCGAGACACGGTCGCTGCCGAGATCGAACAGGTCCTCCTGCAGGGTGTCGAACTGCACACCGGCGTCGCCGTGGGCAGCGACGTCTTCCTCGAAGAACTTTCCGTCGAATATGACGCCGTCGTCGTCGCCTCGGGCGCGCACCTTCCTTTCATGCCCAATTTTGAGGGCCGGGGGCTGGACGGCGTGCGCCACGGATTCGATTTCATCGGAAAACTGAACGAGCGGGCCAACATCGTCGTCGACGACCGGGTCATCGTCATCGGTGGGGGATTCACGGCCGTCGATTGCGCCAGGGCGGCTGCGTTCCTCGGCGCGCGTGACGTCCGGCTCGTTTACCGCGGCGACCGCTCCCGGATGCGGTGCACAGCCCGCGAACTCGCGTTGATGCAACAGGAAGGGATCGCGGTCGAAACCTTCACCGTCCCGTCGCGGTTTGTCGGCAACCGCCGCATCGAAGCGGTCGAGCTTGAGTCGGTCGGCGGCGAGCGGAAGGTCCGGACAGTCGGCGCCGATACCGTGCTGGTCGCGACCGGGCAAACGAGGAGCTTCGCGCCGCTCGATCCGGAACTCGGGCCTCTGCTTGACCGGCTGGTCGCAGGCGGACAGCCCGCGCACCGGACGGAAATCGCCAACCTTTTCCTCTGCGGCGAGGCCCGGCTCGGCATCTCGTCGGTGGTCTACGCGGTCGGCGACGGTCGAGCATGCGCCGCGGAGATCGACCTTTTTCTCGAAGGGTACAAGAGGCTCGTCCCCTCGTTCGACGTCGTAGAGCGCGAGGAGACAGGCCGCGACCGTACCAGCAACTCACTGCCGCGTCTCGATGCGACCGAACTGCCCGTCGAGGAACGCACGGTTCGCCGCGAGTTCTCCTCCGGCTTCGCCGAAGAAGAAGCGCGTACCGAGGCCCGGCGCTGCTATATGTGCAACCAGAAGATCCAGATCGACACGAACCGCTGCATCTCCTGCGGGCTCTGCCTGATGGTGATGCCGGTCGAAGACTGCATCGTGCAGCTGAAAAAGACGCGCCTTGCGAGCGGACGAATGATTTTGAAGAAGATCCACGATTTCGAGACCTACGACGCTCTCGCCGTCGACCAGGACGCCTGCATCCGGTGCAACGCGTGCCGCGAGAGCTGCCCTGTCGACTGCATCTCGCTGGTATCAGTAACGCCGACGGTCCAGGTCGTGGAGATCGAACCGCTGACACGAAAGAAATGGCGCGCTTGACGGCGACCGCTGTTTTGTCGAAAGGAAGGAATGATGCTCGTATCCTATACGGAAAAGAATAGCGCGACCGAACTCGAGTCGGCCGTCACCGACGGCGAGCCTCCCAGTTCGATCGCCGTCGCCGATCCCTCGGCGGTCGACGAACCTCCCTCGACTGCGCGCGTCGCGGCGACCGACGCGCACTCCCACCGCGTTTTCAGAAACGACGAGTTCTGGAAAACGATTCCCTCCTGGAGCGACTTATCGACGGAACAGTTTTCCGACTGGAAATTCCAGGTCCGAAATTCGGTCACCGACTTCGCGGGGCTCGTTCACCTGGTCGGCGGGATAACCGACGGCGCTTTTCTTGAAGACGTCCGGCAGGGCATTCTCGCCGCTCCCATGGTGATTCGCCTGAGTCCCTATATCCTCTCCCTGATCGATTGGGAAAACCCCTACGACGATCCGGTCCGCATCCAGTTCCTCCCGGTCCTCTCCCGCAAGGAACCCGACCACCCTATGCTGCGCCTCGACTCGCTGCAGGAACGGCGCGATTCGCCGGTGCACGGACTGGTTCACCGCTACCCCGGCAAGGTTCTTTTCCTCACGCTCGACGTCTGCCCCGTCTACTGCCGCTTCTGCACGCGCAGCTACGCGATCGGACAGAACACCGGCACCGTGGAAAAAGCGACGATCAAAGCAAGCGTCGACCGCTGGAACCGGGCCTTTGCCTACATCGCTTCGCATCCGGACGTCGAGGACGTGGTTATATCAGGCGGCGACACCTTCATGCTGCCTCCGGTGCAGATCAGGTTTATCGGCGAGAGCCTGCTCGCCATTCCCCACGTCCGCCGCATCCGTTACGCGACGAAGGGAATCGCCGTCATGCCGACCAAAATCCTTACCCATCACGAGTGGCGCGAAGCGATCTTCCACGTCACGGAGCTCGGGAGGAAGATGTCCAAAGAGGTCTGCATCCACACCCATTTCAACTCGACCAACGAGATCACCGACCTCTCCCGGCAGGCCGCCGATCTCCTGTTTCAGGGCGGCGTCAAGGTGCGCAACCAGAGCGTCCTGATACGGGGCGTGAACGATGATCCGGCGCGCATGATCAAACTGATCAGCCAGCTCGCCTGGATGAATATCCAGCCGTACTACGTCTATCAGCACGACATGGTCAAGGGCGTCGAGGAGCTCAGGACTACCGTTGCCGCCAACCAGGAACTGGAACGCAGGGTCCGCGGATCGCTCGCCGGTTTCAACACGCCGCTCTTCGTAAACGATGTTCCCGGCGGCGGCGGTAAACGGGACGTGCACAGCCATGACTGGTACGACCGGAGCACCGGAGTGAGCGTCTATCGCAGCCCGGCTGTAGAC
>DATKUF010000237.1:0-11393 GCA_035530755.1 Spirochaetia bacterium
TCAGCCCACACAGAATCACGTAACCGTTTGATTTCCTTCCGAAGGTCAGGGCCGGTTCGTTGTTCTTCAGCGACATGTAGGTCGTCGACCAGTAGGTGCCCGGAGACTTCAGGACACTCTCGAACACCGTATCCCCGGCGCGCGACATTCCTGCAAACTCCTTATCAAACGGCGCGAGCCAACGAATGATGCCACCGGAATCGATGATTTCAATATCTTCGAAAAACGACCACGACGAGAGAATTGACTCCAGATATTCGTTGAGCCGATCACGCGGATACAGTGAGGGTCGGGAAAGCAGCTGCGCGATGCGATCGGCTGCATCGCGAGAGCGGGCAAAGAACTCATCGAGTCGTCCGGCGATCGCTGTCGCCACAAGCTCATTGGATCGTCTGACGCTGCGGACTATTACGGTTTTATAGCCGATTACGCTCCACACTGCGATCAGAATTACCGGAAGGAGGATCAGAACAAGATTTCCGAATAGCACATACGTGCGAAAGTTCGTCCGACTTCTCATCTATTCAAGTCTCTTGAATCTGCCGTGGTCGATTGTGTAGAGAAAAAGAGTTCGAGAAGCATCGCCTGAACGATCGAAAACGATCGGCTCCTCAACACCGTCGAAGGTACCGATATTGAGAAGCTCTTTTTTGAGCGTGACCGGGTCGGCGTTCGCAGCGGAGGCGAAAACCCTTCGCAGGATCGAAGCCGTTTCCCACCCGAACACTGCAGTGAAACTGGGAGCGACGCCGTACGCGGCGCGGTAGTCGTTCAAGAAGGATCTCGCCGAGTCGCCGCTATATTCCATATCCGAAATGCTCGCCGTGACGAGCACCACTGCGTCTGCGGAACTTTCGGTGATACCATCTATGATTTCATCGGTGGGAAGCGGAAGATTCGAATAGAACGATACGGATTTCGCCACATTCCCCCCGAGGCTGACGAGCTCCCGTTTGAATGAGTCGAAGATAATGTCCTTGTACCGCGCATTGCGCTCATCGCCGACGAGCATCGGCCGCTTTACGCCAAAACCTTGCACGGCGCGCTGTGCAAGGTAGGTCCCGTATTCGCTCGACGACGCGTTCACGCGGAAAAACAGATCGTCATGGGCATTGTAGGAATCGTCGGAGACGGTGGGAGAAATGACGAAGATGCCCTTTTCGTTGGCGTAGGGAATCACTTTGGCTGCCGCTTCGCCGGTGGTGCCGAGTACAACAATTCAGCACCCTTGCTTGTCAAGCTCGCGAATATCGGCAAGGCCGACATCGGCATCGTTATGGTCATCGCGGATTTCCAGCTGGATGGGATGACCGGCAACTCCCTTCTTCAACACACTTTCGCCAAAAGCCATGCGAAAGCCGTTGCGGACGCCGATACCGACTGCAGAGGAGGGGCCGGTCAGTGGTGCGATCAGGCCGATCGTCACCGGTCTGTAGGGAGTGCATGCAACAACGAAAATTGCGATAGACGCGAGGAGAAAACTCAGCCTTTTCATTCGATCTCCTCCCGCAGAGGTACGGTCGCGCCGGAACATCGTTTCGGCCACCGACACGCAGCGTCGTGCGCGGACGGCCTCTGCGTCACCACCCCTGCAGAACACCCCTTTCGGGCTCGACCGCTAAGCTTTCCGGCGTCCGGGTCTCGTCCTCATTCGGATTTCCTAATACGTATACCGGACCGAACGCAACGCGACACGAAAGGGAATCCCTTCCGCATCGAGATTCAAGACGAACAGCGCCACCCCTTCTCCTTCCACCGCGCCGAAGTGAAACTGCGGGAGCTGAAGTTTTGAATCGACACGATGACCGAAATAGTTCGTCAGGAAGTTTCCCGCGATGATGTTCAATAGTTCGAGAACCGAATCATCCTTCTC
Source organism: Spirochaetia bacterium (assembly GCA_035530755.1). Classification (GTDB taxonomy): domain Bacteria; phylum Spirochaetota; class Spirochaetia; order DSM-27196; family DATKUC01; genus DATKUC01. Next base: position 1,874 of record DATKUF010000237.1, read on the forward strand.
CTGTACATTCGCCGGGTGATCCGGAATGAGGATTTCCATGAATTTTTCGATGAGCGCACGAGGGAAAAGACAGACAACCTGCGTCGACAGGGGTTTGAGAATATCAATAGAAGCGCAGGAATCTTCAACATCGGATATCTCGCCGAGGCTTGAAAGAGTTACATCCGTGAAGACCATCTCGGCGAAAGTCCCCTGTACGGAGGCCAGCAAAGCAGTCCGTGCTTTTTCAATTTCGAAACTCTCATTCATACCGTCCTCCCAGCGTTTCAATCAGTTTCGCCGGGGACAGCGGTTTCTTGATGATACCGGATACTCCGAGAGCCTTCAGCTCATCTTCCATCGCGCTGTCTCCGATGCTGGAAACGACAAGGATCGGGATCGTCTTTCCTGTATCATCGAGTTCCAACACCTTTATGAATGTAGGTCCGTCAATTTTCGGCATATTGATATCGGTGATGATGAGGTCAAGATCCTTTTTGACTTTGACGATTCCGAGGGCATCAAGACCGTTTTCCGCATAATGGTATTCCGCGACTGAAAACCCTGCGATGTCGAGACATCGTTGAATGATCATCCGTGAAGTCGAGGAATCGTCGATGATCAATACCTTTTCCAATTTCATGAACCTGGCCTCCTAGATCGACCATTCTTGATTGCCGGAGGTAATCAGAATGTCACCTGAATCTATGCTGAAAGAGACGGTCCGGGAAATGATCCCGCCGGTATCCTCGGCGATAGGTCCGAGAGAACTCTTCCACAGAACCTTTTTCACGGCAAGGATATTGCGCTTTCCGATATCGAAAAGCCCTCCTGCATCCATAACACTTGCGCCGCCGGCGAGCTTGACCCAGACATTGTGCCGCAGCACGCCGAGTTTTTTCATTTCCTCGATCATGAGCGGAAGTCCCGTATCCACAAAGTAACCGGGATAAGCCACACGTTTTGCCTGATCGATCGAAGAATCGGGAAGAGCTACATGAATCATGCCGGCTATCTTCAGTACCTTGTCGTAGATGTTTACCGCCACGCAGGAGCCCAGAGCATAGGTTTTGAGAACAGAGCCGGGATCCCTGGAGACGGCCCACTCACCGATTCCGACCGTTATTGTGCCCATGACATACTCCCGTTATTCCATTGCCTTGAGGAATGCCATGATCTCGCTGGTGACTCTCTCTACCGGCACAAGTTTTTCTGCCCCTCCGTTCTCCCACGCTTTCTGGGGCATTCCGAAGACGACCGAAGTTTCCTCGTCCTGGGCAAAACACCTCGATCCTGACCTCCTCATCTCCAAAAGGCCCGCGGCGCCGTCACTTCCCATTCCCGTGAGAAGGGCGCCGACGGCATTCTCCCCTACATGCTTCGCGACGGAGGAAAAAAGGACATCGACCGACGGGGAATGCCCATTTACTTTCTCAGCCTTATAGCACTCGGTAAGATATTGTCCTCCGGACCTGCGAACCTGCATGTGGAAGTCCCCCGGTGCCACTAATACGCGCCCCCGTATGATGCGATCCCCGTCTTCCGCCTCTTTGACTTCGACCGCGGATTCATTATCAAGCGACTCGGCGAACATCTTAGTGAAGACAGGAGGCATATGCTGGACGACAACGGTGCCCGGCATATCCGGCGGAAACGAAGAAATAATCCGGTGAAGTGCAACTGTCCCACCCGTCGACGCGCCGATCGCGACGACCTTGTCGGTCGAACCCGATAGAATGCCGGCTTTCTGACGGTGCGGCGGAGGAGCTTCCCGCTTTTCGTTGCGTCTCTTCAGCCACCGTGAAACGTCGGTGTGCGCCGCAACCCGTATCTTTTCGGCAAGATCTCCGATCATCGAGCGGAGCCCGTCACTTACGTTCGATGCAGGTTTCGGAACGAAATCCACGGCGCCCGCTTCGAGGGCCTCGAGAGTTATTCGACCGCCTTCCCTCGTCATCGAGGAAACCATAATGACCGGAAGCGGGTACTGTGGCATGAGTCTTTTCAGGAATTCCACACCATCCATGCGAGGCATTTCGACATCGAGAGTAATCACATCCGGGTTGAGGAAAACGATCTTATCCCGCGCGACATACACATCAGGAGCTTTTCCGACGACGTCGATATCGGCGTACCCGGAAAGCCCTTTTTCGAGGATGTCGCGTACCAGAGCCGAATCGTCGACTACAAGGACGCGGATTCTGTGCTTTCCGGTCATGAGATTCTCCGGAGTATCTTCCTGTCCCCGCCCTCTTCAAGAACCAGAGACTGGTCCTTGAGGACGAAAACTACAGCCACCGGCGGGGAAGAGTAGAAGTCCCGCACTGTGCTTGCGACACCGTCGACGCTCGAATACTGATACCCGAGCTCAGGCTGCACCTTGAGGACTCCCGATCCGATCTCCCAGGTCAGCGCCAGTCTCATCCGGTAGGAATAGGGGACTTCCCGTCCCTCAATATCGAGTATTCCAATGATGTCGACCCGCTTCAGGCAAACCGCCGGCCGGAACTCGTATTCCGCCAGGTACTGCGGGTTCAAGAGCGGGCGGCCATTCAGCGTCGACCGAGAAAAGTGTTCAATGTAATCCGATTCACCGACAAGATGTTCCTCGACCCGCCACAAGCCGAAGAGTTTTTTCCGCTGAGGGTCGGTTACCGAGGAGGACAGACTGTATCCGCCGGTCCCGCTGCCAAGGGAATTCCCCACCGCTGAGAGAAGATCTTTTCTTATTCTGTCTGCATCGTTTCTATTTTTTCCTGCCATTTCTACCTCAAAAAGGAGAGTTCCAGTATTCGCGCATAATCTCTTGCCGCATAGCTTGAGGGGGCGCACTCCCATAGCGTTCGACCAAGCTCTATGGAACGCGGTACATATTCGGATTTGCACACCTCGTAGACCGGTATGTTGAAATCCGAAAAAACTCTTCGGTACTCCGCAACACGGTTTACCCGGTTCACTGCCTTTGTGAAGATGAGGGAGTCGACGTGTATATCGCGTTCCCGCTCAGAGGCACAAATTTCTACTTCGGCAAGAATGGATTTCAAACCCACGACAGAAAAAAGCTGAAACTCGAGCACGACCACTACGGATTCCGAGGAAGAGATCAGCAGGTGTTCCAATGCTCCATTTGACGGCGAGGAATCAAAAATAATCCAACCGTATGTATCCTTCGCCCGCGCTATCACCGGATAGAACGCGGGCAGAATACGAAGAACTACATCCTCGGGGATCTCGCTTCGGAGCCTCTTATGATGAAGCGGGAGAAGATCGAGTCCCGGTCTCACATTTTTCTGAACAAAGGGTTCCACGCGCGAATCCTCTCCATTCTTCGCGATATCCAGAAGAAGATCCTTGAAATCCACGTCACTCGAGCTATGGAAAAAGAGACTCAAGTTTCCCTGCGGGTCACCGTCGACAAGCAGGACCTTTTCCCCTGCGCGCGCGAGGCCGGACGCCAGCGTTATGGCAGAGACCGTCTTCCCGACACCTCCTTTCTGGTTTGCGATTGAAAGGATCTTACGCATCGGCGATGTCCTTCTGATATATTGCCGGTTTTATGTAGCGGAACGGGCAGGTTTCCCGACGCAGAGATTCGGAATGCCCGATAAAGAGATACCCTCCCGGCTTGACATAACGGAACAGAGTCTCGACGAGCTGTTTTCGAGTCGGTTCGTCGAAGTAGATCATGACATTCCTGCAAAAAACAAAATCGAATTTGCCTTTGAATGGAAAGGACGGTGCGATGAGGTTGAGTTTCTTAAACATAACACGCTTCCGCAGCCGCTCTGCTATCTCAAAGTTTTCGCTGTCGATCTGCCGGAAATAGGTTGAAAGAAGCTTCGGGGGAACCTCCTGGAGCCGATTTGCCGGATAGATCCCCTTCTCTGCGGCATTCAGAACGGTAAGGGAAATGTCGCTTGCAAGGATACCCAGGTCAATCCCCTCGAGCGCGTCTCCGAAGTATTCCCTGAGCACAATAGCAAGTGTGTAAACCTCTTCGCCGGCCGCGCAGCCTGCGCTCCACATTCGGAAGGGATACGTCCTGTCCCGGCTGATTTTACTCTGAATCTCGGGAAGGACGGTCTGCTGAAGAAATTCGAAATGGTCGTTTTCCCGAAAGAAGAATGAATGGTTTGTCGTAATGCGGTTGATCATTTCGGAAAGTTCTTTCCCGCTTGAATCCTCCATCATCACTTTGACATAGTCGCCGAACGAAGCGAGTCCGAGCTGGCGTACTCTCTTTGTCAACCGTCCGGCGACCAATACCCTTTTCTGCTCGGTCAAATTGATACCGAATGTAGAATAAACAAGAGACGAAATCTGCCTGAACTCAGTATCGCCGAGACCGAGTGCTTCCATCATGCACCGACTCCCACTTTTTCCCCGAGAGTGACTGCAATGTTCTCACCGCGGATGATCTTCTCAATGTCGAGGAGAATTTTCACCTCCTCCCCGATTTTTCCCATTCCCGAAATGTACCGTTCCTTACCCGAGGCGGTCTTGAATTTCGGAGCCTCTTCTATCTGCGTTTCCGGGATCTCAATCACTTCTTCCACCGTATCCACGACAAAGCCGATCAAGATCCGGTCGATCTCGGTCACCACGATGCATGTCCTGTCATCATACTCCCGGGCTTCCAGATCGAAACGCAGCCGGAGATCGATGATGGGAATGACCTTTCCCCGGAGGTTGATGACCCCCTTGACGTATCTCGGCATGTCCGGTACCTCGGAGATCTTCTGCAGCTCGATGATTTCGATGATGAACTGGATCCCGATACCATAGGACTCTTTTCCGATGCGGAAGAACAGATACTTGTTCGCCATGGTATCTTCATTCTCATCCCCGTCGATCAGAAGCTCTTCCTGCGTGTCCCGCGATGCTGTCTGCGCCATACTCTTCTTCCTCCCCTGCCCTTAGAACTTGCCGAAGTTGTCGTCGTCGAGCGATATGATCTCCTGAGGTCTCAGAGTCCGCTGGGGGAGATGCTTCTTGCCGTTCCCGCCGGTTCCCGCCGGCTCAAGGGATTTCTTTTGCGCGGGGCCCTGCGCAGGTCCGAATCCCTGCCCCTGACGTGCCATCTCGCTGCGCAGCAGCTGAAGGATGTCATCGCTGCCGTACTTGCCGTTTTCCTTCGCTTTAAGCTTGAACTTCTGCAGCATCGCCTGCAGCTGCTGGGCCTGCGCCGAAAGCTCCTCGGCCGCCGACGCGCTTTCTTCCGCGCTCGCGGTGTTGGACTGCGTAACCTGGTCTATCTGATTCAGGCCCGTGGAGACCTGCTCGAGGCCCTGACTCTGTTCCTTGCTCGCCGTCGCGACTTCCTCGGCCAGGTCCACTACTTTCGATGCCCCGGTTACGATCTCCGCGAGCTGTTTGGCCGTCACGTCCACGAGGGCGTTACCCCTCTCGATATTCGAAATGGCCTCGTCGACCATGCGCGTCGTTTCCTTTACCGAGGAGGCCGAGTGCACCGCGAGGTTCCGAACCTCTTCTGCAACGACCGCGAAGCCCTTTCCGTACTTTCCGGCACGCGCCGCTTCCACGTTCGCGTTCAGGGCAAGGAGGTTGATCTGGAAGGAGATATCGTCGATTGCTTTCACGATCTTCCGGATCTCCTCGGCGCTCCTGTTGATATCGGTCATCGCCGACACAAGGTCCTTCATCTGGGTGTTGCCGTGCTCCGCGCTTTCCTTCGCTCCCTTGGAGAGGCCGTTCACCTGGATCGCGTTTTCCGTATTCTGCTTTGTCTGACTCGCAATCTCGGTCACCGAGGAGGTGATCTCCTCGAGCGAGCTTGCCTGTTCGGTCGCGCCTTGCGAGAGAGACTGGCTGGCCTGCGAGACCTGCATCGAGCCCGAATTGACCTGCTCGACCGCGGTGTTCACCTGTCCGAGAATGTCGTTGATCGCCTCGATACTGTGGTTCAAAGCCGTCTTCAATACGTCGAAGTCTCCCTTGTAAGTCCCGGTCATGTTCGACGTGAGGTCACCATCGGCCATCTTCTTCATGATCGCGATGATCTCGTTGATCGGTCCGACCACGAGGTCCAGTGTACGGTTCACGCCGTCGACGATCTTGCGGAAGTCCCCCTGGTGCTTCGTCGCGTCGGCACGGGTATCAAGATGACCTTCCTCTGCCGCTTCAACGAGCAGCTTCGCATCGGTGACAAGGGCGTTGACGCTGTCGACGCAGACGTTGAGGTTGTTCTTGATGACGTTGAAGTCCCCGCTGTACGAGGCAGTAATCTTCTCCGGAATGTTTCCCTTCGAGATCTTCTCTACATAGTCGGCTGCAACGTTTAAGGGTCCGATGACCGAGTCGAGAGTCTGGTTGACCCCTTCCACGATCTTCCTGTAGTCCCCCTGATGTTTCGACGCATCTGCGCGGGTGGCGAGACGTCCCTCCACCGCGGCTTTCACGAGCATGTCCGCGTCCGTGATGAGCGCCGATATCCTGTCTTCCACATAGTTGACCGCCTTCGCAACCTCCCGGAACTCGTCCTTCGTCTTAACTGTCAGTTTCTCCGAGACATCTCCTTCGGCCACCTTCGTCATGATCCGCGCCGTGTTTTTCAATGGCCTTGAAATCGAGGATCCAAAAATGATGCCCAATAGGATGGCGATGAGAAAAGCAATGATCGTAACCACAAGAAGAAGAGTACTGGCAACAACCGCAGAAGCCATTGCGGCGGCCGGAAGGTCCTTACCGTAGTGCTGTTCATCAAACTGAATCAGCTTGTCCAGCGCCGTAAGCACTCGATCCAGCGTGAGGCGATCATCACTGTTGATTCGTCTGAAAATTTCCTGGTAGATTCCGTCTCTGACGGCACCTTCCTCCGGTTTTGTGAGACGCGCTTTGTCCACCAACCCGATAATTCCGTTATTGAAATCAAGCGCGGCAGGAAGAGCGGCCTTGACTGCATCGAAAAGAGCTTTCTCCTCCGGGACCTTCTGAAGCTTCTCATATTCCGCGACAATTTTGCCGTAGTCTTTACGCGCATCGTCTATGATGGTGTGTTGTCGCTTAATAAAGGTATCATCTGACACACCAAGCTGATTTGTTAAACTGTAGATTCCGATTTTCACAATCTGCAAATCCACCATCATCTGGTTCAGATTGGTGATGGTCGGGATCGATTGATCCGATAGACCCACAATCTCGGTATTCAAGGTCTTGACCTGATTTATGCCGACGAAGCCTACCACCCCGCAGAGCACCGCGACCGCAATAAACCCCAGAATCAGTTTCGCCAGAATCTTCATCGTACCCTCCTAAAAAATCGCTTATTTATTCCAGACGCAATGATATGAGCCGCCCGGTATCGACGATGAAACTCACCGTACCGTCACCCATGATCGTGCAGCCGGATATCCCTTCAATCCGACCCAAATATTCGGATAGGGATTTAATCACAATCTGTTGATTGCCGACCACTTCATCGATGAGGAGACAGACCTTCTTCCCATCGCTTGAGAGAACGAGAAGGATCCCGTCTTCGACGGACGTGACCTCGGTCTGGACATCGAAGATCTCATAGAGCCTGAGGACCGGGATAAGCTCATCGCGAAGCCGGAGTACTTCCTCGTTCTTGTCGGTTTGCGTAATCTGCTCGGGTTTGGCTCGGAAAAACTCGATAATATCGGCCAAAGGGATCGAATAGTGGTTGGCACCTGTCCGGACGGTGATCGCCTCTATAATGGCCATTGTCAGGGGAATCTTCAGGATGAATTCCGAGCCCATTCCGTATTCCGAGATGATTTCGACGCTGCCCCTAATCTTCTCGATGTTCCTGTTGACGACATCCATGCCCACGCCCCGTCCGGAAATATCCGATACTTTTTCGGCAGTTGAGAACCCCGGGGCAAAAATGAACCTCCAGACCTCCTGGTCCTCGAGCTCGCTGCCGTCGCCCTGCAGCATTCCCTTCGACGCCGCCTTCTCGAGTATTCTTTTCCTGTTGAGCCCCTTCCCGTCATCCCTGACACTGATCCAGATTTCAGATCCTTCGTACCTGGCATCAAGACGCAGAGTCCCCTTCTCCGGCTTCCCAGCGGCACGCCGCTCGGCGGAATTTTCGAGGCCATGGTCAATCGCGTTCCGGATGATGTGAACGAGCGGATCGGATATCTGCTCGATGACGTTCTTGTCCATCTCAGTGTCCCGACCGGAGACGATGAAATCGACTTTCTTGTCGAATTTCCGGGAAAGATCCCGGACGAGACGTGTCATTTTGTGAAAGAGCCCTTCCAGGGGTATCATGCGGATCATCATCGTCGTTTCCTGGATTTCGCGGCTGATCTTATTCAAAGCCGCATAGGACTTCTTGAAGGCATCGAGCTTCAGCCCGGCCAAATCGGGGCTGTTTAGAACCATTGCCTCAGCGGTGATCAGTTCGCCGACCAGGTCAAAGAGTTTGTCGAGCTTGACCGTATCAACACGGATTTCTTTCCGCTGAATCTCGTCGGGAACATTCTGTCCGGCGGAGCCCATCGATTTCTGAATTTCGAGAGCCTTCGCGATGTCTTCCGCTCTCGCGCCGCCGGACTCGACAAGGATTTCGCCAATCGGTTTTTCCTGTATATCGAGCGCCGTTCGGATTGCATCGTCGTCGGTAGCGCCCATGTCTTGAAGGATTTCGCCGATCGGCTTGTATTCCGTCGGGGAGGTTGCGGATTCTTGAGACGCCCCTCCGGCTTCCACGATCCTGAGACCCCGGACTGCTGTCCTGACCCCATCGATACGTTTGAGAACTCCGGCGATGAGAGTGTCGCTGACGACCTGTTTCCCCATGCGGGCTTCGTCGAGGATGTTCTCAAGGTTCATACAAAGGCGTTCAAGAAGTGCATAGCCGAAAAAGCCCGCGTTTCCTTTGATCGTATGCACGGCGCGGAATAACGAATTGACCGAATCCTTTCCGCCCCGATTCGCTTCCAGGTCCCACGCGGTTTTTTCAGCCGAGTCCAGAAGGTCGAAGGTCTCGGAAAGAAAGCGTTCGACCATGTCTTTTGTCACAAGCTCGTTCAACAGGATTTCATTCGAGGGATCGGCAGGGATCGCATCGCCGGCCGTTGCTCCGGAACGAAGAGAAACAACTGAATTCCTTATCTTCGCGCTCTGCGCCGAAACTATCTCCGTGAAGGCCTCATCGGTATATTCCCTTTCAATGCCTTCGATCATCGAACGAAGTACATCAACCGTTTCGAAGAGTACGTCCAGGCTCCCGGGAGTATGAGCTATCTTCTCCTTGAGAAAGACCTCGAGGAGAGTCTCCGCTTCGTGAGTCAGGCTCTTCACATTCTCAAAATCAAGAAATCCTGCGGAACCCTTAACCGAATGAAAGAGACGGAAGGCGGAATTGAGGATCTCGACATCATCTTCCCTTCCCAACCCGGCGAGCTTCGCCTCGGCATCGTCAAGACGTTCGTGCCCTTCCGCGATGAAAGAGGAGATAATTTCCTTTGTGTCTTCGTCCAGTATTTTTGCCATGCGCTCTCTCGATAGGTTTTTCGAAGCCCATTATATATCCATGTTCCGAGTTTGC
>DATKUF010000238.1:0-12852 GCA_035530755.1 Spirochaetia bacterium
ACGGAACTGAAATCGGTCGACTTTGGGGCTGCCCTCGGTAACCTCGAGAAGATGCTGGAACCAATCGTAGGTAAGCACCTCGGATTCAGTGTCAAGTTCGAACCGGCGATAGGCTGTGTGCGGATGGATCCGGTGCAGATCGATCAGATAGTCATGAACCTCGTAATCAACGCACGCGACGCGCTGAACGGAGAGGGTTCCATCCGGGTGGAGGCGGAGAACCGGGAAGTCGATGCAACCTACAAATCCCACCAATTTCCCATGACGCCCGGACGATACATCGCGCTTCGTGTTGCGGACAACGGTACGGGAATTGCGCCGGAGATCGCGGAAAGAATTTTCGAACCCTTTTTCACTACCAAGGGCGTGGGGAAAGGGACTGGACTCGGCCTTGCCGTTATCTACAAGATCGTGAAGGACAGCATGGGTGACATTCGGGTATCGAGTGAACCGGGCGTCGGGACAACGTTCGAGATTCTTTTGCCTCGTGATGAAGCCGAATCGATTCAGTCCCCCGGCGGCTGACGAACGGGACAAAAAAAGCTCCGCATTGTGCGGAGCTTTTTGTATGTCAACGAGCTCAGTACGGACCGCTTCCGTGATTGTTACGGTTATCCCGGATCATCCGCACAACTTTTTGTACGCCTTTGTCGATCTGCGGTTTGAAAAACCAGCCCAGCGCTACTCCAACGATAAGCCAGAGAATCATTTCGCGCCTCCTTCCCTGTCATCATCTTCGTTGTCGATGTTGACTTTGAACCCTTCCTTCTCGCCGACCTCTTCGCGAGCCGGAACCGTAACCGTCAGAACGCCATTCCGGAATCGGGCATGCGCGGCCTGCTGATCGAACTTGTCCTGAGGCGTGTAGTACTTCTGCCCGGAAAAGTCCTTGAACTTCAACCGATGCTTGAAGTATTTCACGTTTTCCGGTTCGGCATCTCCGCCGGCGGTTTTCGCCGAGAGCGTAAGGTAGTCGCCCTTGAACTCGAGGGTGATGTCTTTTTCGGCGAAGCCGGCGAGGGCAAACTCGAACACCAGGCTCTTTTCTTCGGTGATGTAGACATTCGCCGGCGGATAGACGTAGCCGGGGTAGTAGTCGTGCCCCTCGTGCCAGCTGAAGGTGTGCCATTTACCTTTAGGTACGAAACCTTCGGTAAATGCCTGTCCAAATTCCTCGGCCGCCGAGAATATCTCGTCCATTATCCGACCGATGTCCATGAAATCACGATCTTTCATAGTTCCTCCATGCCCCTGCGGGCCATGGTTTGATGGCTCCTCATGCGAGGCAGCCGTACGGTTCCCGATTCCGGCGAACCGAAGGGCCTGCAGATCCGCCTCCCGGCTGTGCAGCGTCCTCACTTATATAATGCAAGAATCAGGCCAACCGGGCAGCAATCCGGCGCTTTTCGGCGTGATGCCGAGTCTTCCGGGTCCGAAACTCGGGCCGGGAATAAATCTATTACACATATGGAATTAATCGCGGCTATTACTCGAACGCTATTCTGCGATCGCAGACCCGAGGCCGGCAATCGATACTATGCCGAATGCCGGGATTCGCGGTAGCACAACCATGTGGGTCAAATCGATCCAGATCGCCGGTCCACGGGGAGAATCTGTGTCGCGCGTGCGTTGCGACTTTCCCAAAGAGCACCCTTCTGCTAAGATGCTATCGATCATAGACGGTCCGGAATAAGGATTTTTCTTGGCTCTTCGAATACTGTTCATTGGCGAGATTGTCGGCAAGGCGGGGATCTACTGCGTAAAGACGCTCCTTCCCGCCGTAAAAAAGGAGCTCGAGGTCGATTTCGTCATCGCAAACGGTGACGGTGCGACCGGCGGATTCGGACTCGGGAAGAATCATTCCATCTATCTCCGCAAGCTCGGCATCGACGTCATCACCTCGGGCGACCAGATCTACTACAAGAAGGATATGGTGGTTCATATCGAGAAGGCTTCCTACCTTCTTCGGCCGGTGAATTTTCCGCCTTCGAATCCCGGGCGTGGCTGGCGATACTATTCGGTTCGCGGTCCTTCAGCCGAGGAAGAGCCGGACAGCACCGCCGACCAGACCGATACCGAAGGTACGGCGCCGCCGGTGAGGCGTCCGCCCGGTACCCGGACCATCGCTGTAGTGAACTTTCTCGGTCAGTCGGGTTTCAATCGTACTCATCTGAGCAATCCTTTTACCTACCTTCCGGAGCTGGTATCCCGAATCGAGCCCGAAACGAAAACCATCATCGTCGATTTTCACGCAGTCACCACCGCGGAAAAGAGCAGCATGTTCTACCACGCAGACGGCAGGGTCTCGGCGGTAATCGGGACCGGAACCCGCGTTCTGACCTCCGACGCGACGGTACTGCCCGGCGGTACCGCGGTAGTGACCGACGCGGGCAGAACGGGTAGTCTGAACAGCGTCTCCGGCCTCGATCCGAAGGTCGAAATACAGAAATTCCTGAGCCAGATTCCGGAGCGATCGCGTGACGCCTGGGACAACATAGAGCTACAGGGTGCACTGATCGAAATCGACGACGACGGCCGCGCCACCCACATCGAAACCATCCGGCGTTCCTGTCCTGAGGTACCCGACCGTGACCGAAACAGCAAAGATAACGAAGATTGAAGGCGAGATCGTAACGGTTCTCTGTGCGAACGGCGCTGGTTCCTCGCAGAGTTGTACCACCTGCGGCGTCGGGAACTGCCGGGTGAAGGCGCGGCCCTTTACGGCACGCAACAGCCGGGGGTTCGATCTGAAACCGGGCGACGAGGTGGAGATCAGCGTTGCGCCTTCGCACGCGGTTGTGGCCGGGCTGATCGTTCTGGGGATTCCGGTCGCAGCATTCGCAGTCTGCTGGGCGGTCGCGGCGGCGCTGTTCATTGGGGACCTGTTGCCGGTCCTTGCCGGATTCGGCGGGCTTGTGGTTGGTGTCCTTCCGGCCCTCGCGTGGAAGCGGTTTCGACGCTTCGACGACATCCCGGAAGTTTCGGCGGTCGTGGAATCGTCGGCTCCCGAGAGTTCCGTGTCTCAGGGCTGAAGGTAGCCGGGCGGAGTTTCGTAGCCGAAAATTCCGCAGAACCGGCGGACGAGCCGGCTTTTCACCTCGTCCATGTCCACTTCGCGGCCAAGCAGCTTCTGCAGGGAGGTCTGCCCGCGGTCCTGGATGCCGCAGGGGACTATCCAGCGAAAGTGATCAAGGTTCGTGTTCACATTGAACGCGAAACCGTGCATCGTCACCGACCTCTTCACCGCTATCCCCACAGCGGTAATCTTTTCGTCGCCCACCCACACGCCACGGTGCCCGGCATCGTGGCGTGCGTCGATACCGTAGTCGTCCGTGAGAAGCTCGATGAACACCTCTTCAAGATTGTCGACGAACTTCTTCAGCTTTCGCTGGTGATTGTACAGGTTTATGATGAGGTATCCGACAATCTGGCCGGGTCCGTGATAGGTGACCTCGCCGCCGCGATTGATGCGAAAGACCTGAACCCCAAGGTCGGAGAGAGTCTTTGCGTCCGCGAGAATATCGGTCTCCTTCCCACTCTTGCCCATTGTTATCACCGGCGGATGTTCGACCAGCACGAGCGAGTCGGTCACCTCCTCAGCTTCCCGCCGGGCGACCAGCTCGAATTGCAGGTCGAGCGCCCGCTGATACCCCATGCGGCCCACATCAAGGACTTGAAGCGAAAGCGCCACTATCGGAATTCCCTGGCCAGCCGGCTGATGGCGCCGGACACCTGATCGAGAGGCATCTGCAATTGCACATGGCCCTTTTCCCAGGCGACTCTCGGCATGCCGTAGACAATCGACGAAGCCTGATCCTGGCCGATGGTCACGCCGCCGGCCGTGAGGATTTGTCCCAGGTTCTGTGCGCCGTCGCGGCCCATGCCGGTCATTATCACTGCTAACGTCCCCGCACCGAATACCTTCGCGACGGAGTCGAACAGTACGTCGACCGACGGACGATGGCCGTTGACAGCCGCCTCGTCGCCTAAGCGCGCTACGACGCCAAGCCGCAGTTTTTCAACCCTCAGATGCTTGTCACCCGCTGCAATCAGAATGCGACCCGGTTTCAGCAGGTCTCCTTCACGTGCCTCACGCACTTCGAGCGGGCAGATTCGGTCCAGACTCCTGGCAAACTCTTCGGTGAAGCCCGCCGGCATGTGCTGAACCACGAGCACCGGCAGGCCGAGGTCGGGGTCAATTTCGGCGAACACTCTACGGAGGGCGTTAGGTCCGCCCGTCGATATTCCGATGGCAACGGCCGCGATCGGCTCCGAAGCGTGGGGCCCCGCATTTCGCGCGGCGATAAGGCTTTCAATGGTGGCCTCCGGCGCGGCGCGGCGTGGAGCGGCGATGTCTTCGGTGCGCGACGGCAATGCCGACTCGAAGCGTGGCGATCTGACTGTTGGCGCCGACGAGGTTAGCTGCGCGGGATTTTGCGGCGTCCGGGTGGAGCCGGGCAGGGTAGCTGCTCCGGGAGGACTCTGGAACTCGGCGTCGCCTGTTTGCAGCATGCGGCGCCTGTTCTGATACTGCCGCCCGTAGGACCGGATCATGTGCGTCAACTGTTCGGCAATAAGATGGAGATCCTCGCTGTCCGGCCCGGAGGGTTTCAGGACAAAATCGGAAGCGCCGAGCGCGAGAGCCGTCATCGTTACGCGGGCGCCGCGCTCGACAAGAGATGAGAGTATCACCACCGGGATCTCTACGTTCTGTTTCCTCCGCTCTTCGAGGAACTCGATCCCGTTCATCTCCGGCATCTCAATATCCAGGATGATGATGTCCGGCGCGAGTTTTTCGAGTTTCTGCAGCGCGAACAGCCCGTTCATCGCTTTGCCTGCAAGAACCATATCCGGCTCGGCTTCGACAATTCGACCGATAAGGTTCCGCATGAATGCAGAGTCATCGACTACAAGAACAGATACGGGTGGTGAATCCACGGTTCTCCTCTATGAAAACTTCAGGAATTTCCGGTAAATGCACGCCCAGTCAGTCTTGAGAAACTCGAACTGAGTGTTCATGCCGAACAGGGACTCCGAATGGCCGATGAACAGGTAGGAGTGTGAGTTCATCACATCCCAGAACCGGTTCACCGTGGCTTTTTGTGCTACCTCGTCGAAGTAGATAAGCACGTTCCGGCAGAATACTATGTCCAGGCCCCTCAGTCCGCTGTCATTCTTCAGATTGTGATAATCGAACCTGACCAGGCTGCGGATCTCATCCCGTACCTGGTACCCACCGTTCTTCTTTTCGAAGTACTTCGGAAGGTATTGTTCCGGCACTCCTACCATGCGATTTTCCGGATAGAACCCTTCCTTGCCGATCATGAGCGACTTCAGGCTGATATCGGAGCCAATTACCTCAATCGCGACGTCCGCCGGTACCAGATCCCGCAGAATGATGGCAACTGAGTAGGGTTCTTCTCCGGTCGAACATCCTGCGCTCCACACACGGATGCGGTTTTCGGCCCGTTTTCGCTTTTCGGCAACCAGGTCTGGAATTACGCTGTACTGGAGCGTCTGAAAATGCGCGGTGTTTCGAAAGAATCGGGTAAGATTGGTTGTGACCGAATCCAGAAGAACTTTCATCTCCTCCGGATCGCGGTTGATCAGATTGTAGTATGCACCAACGCTCTCGCTCCGGGCCAGTTTTACCCGGTCACGCAACCGGCTCTCGAGAATCGACCGATTCGAGTTGGAGAAATGGATTCCGCTCTCGTTGTAGATGAGCGTTCGGTAGTTTTCAAACTCGCTATCGGTAAGGAATTCTGCCATGTTTGCGGGCACAGCCACCTTTTTGAGAAGTCTACGCGCATCTTCGTGCGCGTGTCAATAGTGGAGTTTTATTTGTTATTTGCTATAATTGAGATGGCTGGAAAAAGCAACCCTTTCCCGGAAAAATGGACCGTCTGTGCTATATTAAACTACGATGAGCTGCCGCGTCTGTGAACTGGACATCAAAGCAATAGTGCTCCACCGTAAAACCCTCGAACCGACTGCTGTTCTTCAAGACGTTACCGGTCTGCGCATGGTCACCGTTCCGGTGGACACGGCCCTGGCGGGGGCGCTTATCATCGGTGTTGAGCAGCCGGAGAGCGAGTTCCCGCTCGATCACAGCCTCGTTGTTCGCCTTTTTGATCAGCACGGATTCATCGCCGAAGCACTTCTGCTCACAATGGCCGAATCCGGCCTGATTGGTGCCGTCCTCCGTTATCGCGCGGGACGCCGCCGGTACGAGCTTGTTGTCACTCCCGGTGATGGGATGCTGCTCAGTATCCGATTTTCGGTTCCCATCTACATGAAACCTGCGGACCTTGATCGCTGCAGTTCGAGCGGCCTGCCGGACTCCATCGACCTTTTTTCCCAGGACGTTCTGCTCCTCGACTCCATTTCACCGCCTCGGTCGTAGACAGACCGCGTTCCACATTTCCCCTACGATACAATGCCCTTGCCGATTTCTTCCGGTAACAGTAGGCTCAGCTGATGAAGGCGCTCAATCTGCTCGTGCTTCTGACCCTGGTTCTGGGCGTTGTCTCGCTCTTCGTTGGGGAAGCGCATATCGCCGCGTCCTGGGTTCCTGTTGCCGTGGCGATTATCGACTACACAATACTGGCGCTTCTTGTTCTGGAAAACATCCTGGACTACCGGAACGAGCCGGTGAAGAGCGGCTATTTCAGGCGAAACCTGCCCGCGCTGAGCCTTACGTTCGTGTTCATCGTCCTGTTTCTGTTTGCGCATCTATCCAGCGCAGGCGGCGGGTACGGGACGGCGGTTGTCATTGTGCGCAACCTCTTCATAGTCGCGAAGGTGTTTACACGCTTCCGGAAGCTCTCATCGTTTCTGGCTACTCTCACCACGCATCCTGCCCAAACGATACTCCTCAGTTTTCTGCTCGTGATCCTGGTCGGATGTCTCGTCCTTATGATGCCGTTCTGCACTGTCGACGATCATGGCCTCTCGTTTCTGGACGCTCTGTTCACTTCCACGTCGGCGGTCTGCGTAACCGGTCTCATCGTTGTGGATACCGCGACGGCGCTGACCGTCATCGGGCAGGTGATCGTGCTGCTTCTCATTCAGATTGGCGGCCTCGGAATCATGCTGCTCTCGTTTTTCACCCTGTTCGCCCTCGGCAAACGGGTGTCGATCGAGAACAAGCTGCTCCTTTCCTACATGCTGAGTCAGGAGGACATGAGCTCTCTGGTCGGTACCATCAAGTCCATCATCAAAATCACTGCAGCGATCGAGGGTGGGGGTGCGATTCTGCTTTTCTCGGCCTTCGTGCCGCGATTCGGCTTCTCGTTCAAGGCAGCCTACTATGCGATTTTCCACAGCATTTCCGCCTTCTGCAACGCCGGTTTCGCGCTGTTTTCCGACAGCCTGGAGCAATTCCGCGGTGACGTCGCGGTTAATCTGATTGTCAGCCTGTTGATTATCCTCGGCGGTATCAGCTTTGCGGTCATGGCCAACCTTTCGGATCGTGTCCGGGGAAAGGTCGGTCATCTGACGCTCAACACCCGGGTCGTACTGATCGTTACCGCGATACTCCTGGCGGCCGGAACCTTCATCATCTACGGGGCGGAGCACGGAGGCGTGATGAAGCAGTACTCGCTCGGTGAGCAGTACCTTTCCGCGTTCTTTCAATCGGTGACGCTGCGGACTGCCGGTTTCAACACCATTCCGTTCGGATCGTTCCGGACGTTCACCTATCTGGAGATGATGGTCTTCATGTTCATTGGGGCTGCATCCGGAAGCACTGCCGGCGGCATCAAGGTGGGCACCGTGGCGGTTCTCGCCGGCTACGTCGCGGCGGTGCTTCGCAACCGGCGACGCGTCACAATCATGCGACAGTCCATTTCGCAGGAACAGGTGGTTCGCGCCTTCCTTATCCTCGTCTTCGGACTCACGGTGCTTCTGCTCGCGTTCTCTGTGCTCTCGCTGAGCGAGAGACTTCCGTTTCGGTTCGTCGCTTTTGAAGCTGTCTCGGCGTTCGGCACCGTGGGGTTGAGTGCCGGCATTACTTCGAGCCTCTCTGCGGTTGGTCGAATCGTGATCATCGTCCTGATGTTTCTCGGACGTCTGGGACCTTTGACCGTGCTCGCCGCGGCAACCCAGCGAGAGAGCAGCGTCCGAGTAGAATACCCGCAGGGTATCTTGTCTGTGGGATAGGAGGAGTTGTGGCGCGTGAAAAGGTGTTCGCAGTCGTTGGCCTGGGCACATTTGGCCGGGAGCTTTGCGCAACGCTCATGGAGAAGGGCGGCAAGGTAATCGCCATCGACAACCAGGCCGGTCTCATCGACCGTGTGCGCGACGAGGTGACACAGGCTATGCTTCTCGACTCGACCGACGAAGAGGCGATATCGCAGGCGCCGCTAGGCGATGTGGACATCGCGATCGTGGCAATCGGAGACAACTTCGAGGCGAGCATTCTCACCACGGCGTTGCTCAAACGGATTGGCGTTCCGCGCATAGTTGCGCGCGCGATAAGCGATATACACCAGCAGGTGCTTCGCCAGGTCGGTGCCGATGAAATCGTCAACATCGAGATCGATGAGGGAAGGCGCATCGGCCAGCGTCTCATCAGTCCGGAGGTGCTCGACACGGTCCCGATATCCGAACAGATAAGTATGGCCGAAATCTACGCTCCGCGCTCGTTCCTGGGCAAAACGCTCCGCGAAGTGGATCTGCGCACAACGCTGCGGCTGAATATCGTGAGCATCCGACGGGACGAGATATCGGTCGACGGACAGGGTAATCCCAGCCGTCGCGAACGGCTGATATTCCCCGGCGCTACGGACGTTCTCGAAGAGGGCGACGTGCTGATTGTCGTGGGAAGCAATGAGGACCTCGATGTGCTGCGAGGCTACTGACGGGAGGACTGCATGGTAGTCGTGAGGCATCTTGTTCTGGTGTTGTTCGGCGCGGTTGCGGCCGTAGCCGTAGTCGTGACAGGTATCTACGGATACCACCTGATAGTGACGACCGCCATTCCCGCGGCGACGCCCGACCTGGCGGCCATTCTGAAGACCGACGCCGAATCGATCCTCTTCGCGGCGATCGTGGCCGCTACGGTCATCGCCCTGATTCTGCTTGCCATTCTTTCGCGAAGTCTCTATCTCAGCCGGGAGCTGGACAAGATCGTCGAAATGAGCCGTTATCGCGATTTCTCTCCCGAAGTGTCGCTCAAAAGGCTCGGACGCATAGGAGATCGCCTGAGCTCGCTCTATCACAACGCCAATGCGGTGAGCGAAAGCAAGACTCGGAAGATAGGCGCGCTATCGGACCTGAACTCCTTTCTCGTTCGCAATGTTTCCGCGCCGCTGGTTGTGTTCGAGCTGCCGGGAAACGTTGTCCACGCGAGCCGCGGCTTCGAGGAGCGCATCGGAGCGGGCAGGACGGAACTGCTTTCCGCAACGGTGACAACGCTTTTTCCCGATCTCGCGTGGAACGAAGTGGAGATCGAACTTCTGCGGCGACGTACGCCGGTGGCGCGGAAGACCGGAATAGGCGAAATGACCTTCTATCCAATTGAAGATCGCGCCGATGAGATCGCCTACATAGTCTGTTCGCTCGAGAAACCCGAAAAGGTGTGGCTGCCCGAAAAGATGCGGCACGCACTCGAACGCGCCGACAATCCCGACGGTGCGAAACCCGAGAGTCAATTCGGTCACGCCGTAGCATCCGGACTTCGCGGCATTATGGCGAGTTTCCGCCGTGGACGGAGCAAGAAGGAACCGAAAGCATCGGATACGCCGGAGAAGTAGACGGAGCCACGAACCATCAGTCGGTGCCGGATCGGCGAAGTCGCATTGACACTCCTCGGGGTTGTAATAAATAATGCTGCTACATGAAGAAGTACATCATCGTCACGGGCGGTGTCTGCTCCAGCCTGGGGAAGGGAATTGCTTCCGCATCCCTGGGCAGCCTTCTGGAGAGCAGGGGCCTGCGAGTGCGGATCGCAAAAATCGATCCGTACATCAACGTGGACGCCGGAACGATGAGTCCGTACCAGCATGGCGAGGTCTATGTCACTGACGATGGTGCCGAAACCGATCTCGATCTCGGCAACTACGCGCGGTTCACATCATCTCCTTTGTCACGTGCAAACTCAATCACCACCGGCCAGATCTACCAGGAAGTCATTCAGCGCGAGCGCGAAGGCAGATATCTGGGTCGAACGGTCCAGGTAATTCCGCACATTACCGACCGAATCAAACAGCGAGTCTACGCTGTCGGCGAGGCCGCGGACGTCGATGTTACAATTGTGGAGATCGGCGGAACGGTCGGGGACATCGAATCGGTTCCGTTTCTCGAAGCCGTCCGCCAGATGATACACGAACAGGGTCATGAGAATGTCCTTTCCGTTCACCTCACGCTGGTTCCGGAGGTCACAAGCGGCGAGCTGAAGACCAAGCCCACGCAGCATTCGGTCAAAGAGCTGCGGGAGATCGGGATCCAGCCCGACGTACTTCTGTGCCGCGCACCGTGGCCGCTCGATGACGACATGCGGCGAAAAATCGCGCTGTTCACCAACGTAGACTACGAAGCCGTGGTTTCCGCCTATGACGTGCTGTCCACGATATACGAAATACCGCTTATGTATGCCGAGCAGAAGCTCGACGAGATCGTTCTGCGTAAGCTTCGCGTGGACACTGCGGACCCGGCCTTCCGCACTCCGGATCTATCCGCCTGGCACCAGGTTGTCGAAGTGTTCCGGAACTGCCGCAAACGCGTGCGCATCGCGGTCGTCGGGAAATACATCGACCTGCAGGACTCCTACAAGTCGGTGGATGAAGCGCTTTTTCACGGCGGGATCGCGAACGCTACGCACGTGGAGCTGGTGAAGATCGATTCCGAACGGCTCGAGAAGATCGAGGACTTCACGACGGTATTCGAGAACATCGATGGCATTCTCGTTCCGGGTGGCTTCGGCAGCCGTGGAATCGAGGGCATGATCCGAACAGCGCGGCACGCAAGGGAAATGGATATCCCCTATTTCGGGATCTGTCTGGGGATGCAGGTCATGGTCATCGAATACGCACGGCACAAGCTCGGGTTCGCAGAGGCGGACAGCACCGAGTTTCACCCCGATACACAGCACCCGGTGATCACACTGCTCGAGGAGCAGATCGATGTGAAGAACTACGGCGGCACCATGCGTCTCGGAAGCAGCAAATCGAAGTTGTTGCCGGGAACCCTTATCAGATCGATCTATGGATCGGAGATTATCGCTGAGCGCCACCGCCATCGCTACGAGGTATCGAATCGCTACCGCCGGCAGCTTCACGAGGCGGGGCTTGAAGTGACTGCGGTAACCGAGGACGATGCACTCGTCGAGTCGGTGTCGTGGGCGGGACACCCGTGGGGGCTCGGAGTTCAGTACCATCCGGAGTTTCTTTCGAAGCCGACGAACGCGCATCCCCTGTTTCGAACATTTGTCGCCGCGTGTCTGGCGAGGATGACGAAAGAGGGCCGGGACGATCAGGCAGCAGGCTGCGTTGACGCTTCCGGGACAGCGGAAAACCGGAGGACGCCGAGGACCGTTTCTCAGGACGCGCGCACGGAAAATCATGATCATCTGCCAAAAACTCGCGTCCCGGGATAGAGCCGGTGGTTTTCCCGCCGGCGCCGTCCTTTCGGTGTGTGGATTGTTGCTTCTTCTGATTTCGGGCTGCAGTCTGGACTACGGC
The DNA here is from genome assembly GCA_035530755.1 of Spirochaetia bacterium. Taxonomy (GTDB): domain Bacteria; phylum Spirochaetota; class Spirochaetia; order DSM-27196; family DATKUC01; genus DATKUC01. The sequence goes on from DATKUF010000238.1 coordinate 11,685, forward strand.
CCCGCTCAGATAGCGCAGAAGCTGAACGAGAACACTCCCGACCTCATCATCTACGACTTCCAGAGCACCAGCGTCCGTCACGATAGAAAGCTGTTCCAGATTTCCGCATCTATTTCGGAAACTTTTGATCAGAAGCAGCGGCAGAAACTGAATGACGTCCATTTTTCCGAATACGACGACAAAGGAAACGTGATAACCAGCGGCACGGCCGACAACGCGCTGCTCTACACCGACAGTAACAACGTGGAACTCTCCGGCCATATTACGTTTCATTCCGCACAGGAAAAGGCAACCGTTACCTGTGGCTACCTTTTCTGGGATGACAAGGCGCGAATGCTGACCTCCCGGGCCGATGACACGGTGACCATCAAGCGTGACTCCGGCACTGCACTTGCGGGCCGAGGGTTCTCTGCCGACGTCGCTCGGCGCGAGGTCGATTTTTCCGGTCCGGTGTCCGGTACCGTCGTTGCTCAGGACGGGGAGGCGCAACAATGAGACCGGTTTCGCGCTTCGTGACGGCGGCCGTTATGGCGGTGATTGCCGCAACTTCTCTTTACGCAGCTACCGATATTCAGTTTTCTGCAGATCAGCTCTCGAGCTCCCTCGCCAAGGGCAAAGAGCACACGATTCTCTCCGGCCACGCCGACGTAAAGACCAGGAATACCCGGATTCAGGCTGATCGCATCGAGCTCTACGGCGACAACTTCCGCTACGCAATCTGCAGCGGAAACGTCGACGTGGTCGACTCCGAGCGGAAGCTGCACATTAGCGGAGATCAGTTCTTTTATGATCGCGAAACCGAGCTTGCGAGGATGGAGGGAAACGCGGTACTCGAAGATCTGAAGAATGAGGTCGTGGTGAAGGCGGGCTTCATCGAGAGCCGCGGGAAAGAGGATCTTGTGCTCATCCAGATCGGGGTAAGGATCTTCCAGAAGGATGTGGTGGCGCGTGCGGAGCTGGCCCTGTACCATCGGAACACCAACACACTCGACCTGTCCGGCGTCCCGGTCGCCTACTACAAAGGCGACGAATACCGCGCAGGCAGAATCTCGATTGATCTCGATACCGACGACATCACACTCGAAGGGCAGGTGAGCGGTCAGATCGTCACCCAGGAACAAAAGCAGAACGTCGAGCAATCCGCCGCAGGTAACACCGCACCCCCCGG
>DATKUF010000239.1:0-7940 GCA_035530755.1 Spirochaetia bacterium
TCCGACCCGTTCCGTCCACGAAGAACGTTCGCGAGCGCTCAAATGGACCGGCACCTCACCGAGCTCGCATCCTCGAAGACTGTTCACCAGAGGTGTGATCACGGAATTGCGACGGATACCGGGGATAAGTTCAACAAAACCGGAAATTTCTGCCTCGCCCCCGAGCTGTTCCAGGGCATATGAAAGGTTTTGACGTTTGCCCGACATTCGCGGCCCGTGGAGCAGCAGTACTCCCGGCTCCCAGTCCTCATCCCAGTAGGTGCCGATCGTATCCGTAACCTGTTGGTAGATCTGAGGGTGACGACAGAATTCGGCGGCTTCTCCGAGTTTGGTAGGCTCGCGTTCGTTGCGTTCATCGACTATCCAGTGCCCACTGCTCCAATGCATTCTCAGCAGTGATTCGAGCCCGGGCGCGGCGTTTTCGCCGACGAGCAACGCTTCATCGATATCTACGCTGCGCAACTGCGTCCGCATGCGTCGAAGAACCGACTCATCGTCCTCCCCGGTGCCTACGTCGAGCAGTAACAGGAATCCCATCAAATCGTCACGACGGGAAACCAGATACCGGTAGGCGGAAAAAACTGCATCTACAAGGTTCTTCGATTCCGTCGTCTGGCCGCTCGCGAAGAGAAACAACGCGTCGCCCCCGTCGGCCGGCAGGTGGCGAGCGCCGCGGGACTCGAGCAGGTTCAGGATGCTTCGCTCAACCGACGTCATGTAGGGCTGCTTGATCTTCTGGAGCTGACGTATGTTGTGGATCTGAATGAGCAAATAAAACATCGACACCGCTTCCGTCCCTCCCGCTTGTCCGTCGCTCAATCATCTATCAATGTCTGCATTTTCGTAGAAACTGACGGAATTGTGAAGAGGAAGACAGTCCCGGCGCGATTACATGTCTGATTCGGAAATAGTCGACAGATCGGCCGCGCCCTTCTGGTCGACATCTCCTGTGTACTGTTCGCCGTACAGCTCTTGAAAAAGAATCTCCATGTTCTCGAGCGACATGTCCAGGAATCGGATCCCGAGATATACCCTGTCGGCATCCTTGTAGCGTCGCATCACTCGCCCCGTGGCCGGGAGGCTCTTCTCGCCGAGATAAATCGTGAGGTCGAGATCAGTGAACAGGGCGAGGTTGGGCCCGTTTGGCGGATATCCAAAAAGCAGTCCGGAACCGCTGATGTCGATGAGCTCCGCGTTGCCGAACTCCTCTTTGACGGGCTCAGCTTTGAAGTAGCCGTTCACCTTCAGAGAATAGGCTAGAACCCGCGAAAACTGAAAAACGAATTCAATCGCCTTTGGGTCAAACCCGGGGGTAAGCTCTTTCGATCGCAGGAGGTACAGGTACCCCACTACATACTGACGGAAGAGGACAGGGCAGTAGAGCTCTGCCGCAATGCCGCGCTGCTTCTGTCTATCCCCCACCGCAGAGATACTCTGCAGAGCGGTAAACACCTCTTCTCCCGCTGTTGTTTCGACGCGGACAACATCCGGCTGAGTGAGCAGCCGTTCGCGTATCTGGTTGCTGATTTTGAGTGTCTCAGGAGAAATGAATGGAAGTATGAGGATCTTTCCGGAATTCGCAATAACCCGCTCCTCGAACAGCTGCGGCTTGCGTTCGCGGAACATGACGATCTTGTTCTCCGAGGAGAACTCGCGGGCTCGTTCCCGGAATGACCTAAGGAGCTCGCTTATGCGCCCTGCATCGAATCCCGGCTCGACTTCGGCGCTCTCGACCTTCTCGGAAACCTCGGCCTGCGGATAGTTCAGTTCGACCTGCTTCCCATCCACGAGAAAGGTCACCCGCACTCCTTTCGGCGAAATGATGCGTTCGTAGCCCCGGGAGAGGTCACGCAGGATTTCTCTCGGTGCCACTGCCTGGATCGTCGAGCCTTTCTTCGCGGTTATCTTGGTCTTGAAGGTCATTGGATTGCCGCGAAAACGGAAGTAAAATACCCCTTCAGCGGGCCCCGGTATTCGCAGCGGGGATTGCAGCTCACACTCGAGTTTATTGTTCGCGAACGAAGTTACCGTACAACTGGCGCGTTGTGTACCGACGTGTATTTCCAGCGGAGATTTATTCTCTACTACGGTCTTGAGGATGAACTCCTTTTCGATCCTGTTCAGCTCATTTGCCATTTCATCACTGTGCGTTGTACATCCAAGTTGGTGTTTCGGGCTCGATCGCCTTGCCGACAGGTGGCGGCGTCGCGAGGGCGGCAAGATCGGCCTGAACGCCACTAATATACCACCTGTCCTCCGACTTTTCCAGAAAGACGTCTCCTATAGTACTTCCCGGGTCTCCATCAATCACAATTCGCATGTGAGCAAAGCCGGTATCCGGACGGTCAATTCTGCCAATTCGCCAACTTAATGGGGTATAACCCGCTTTCAGGTCGTTCCCCAGCCGGCGGGAGAGGAATATTGCGTCCACCGGAAGGATGACGCTTTCGGCGACACGGCCCTTCGCGAGCTCGCCAAAAAAACCGTCCACCAGATTGTACATCCGGCGGGTCTCGTCGTCGTTCACCCAGCGATCCTGCAACAGACCGATCCGGCTGTCGGCAGGGACAAGACGATCCGCAAATCCGGTCAACAACAGATACTCGTCTTCCCGACCGCTGAACTCGACCCCCGCAGCGGCCCGGTCGGCCTGGGCCGCTGCGGGTTGTCCGGCGGCGGTTTTTCCCGGAGAGGCCTGAGGGCCGACGGTTATCTGGGTCGGGCCCGGCGACGCCGACGCGCGGCTGCCTCCCGTACTCCCGGAGTCCCCGCTGTTTGCGGGCGTCTCGACTGCGACCGGTGTGGAAGGCTTCTGCCCGGGCGCGCGCGCTCCACACGCCGCAAGCAGCAGGCACAGACAAACGACCCCGGCGACCCGTCTCAGATTACTCATGTATCGTGTGAATCGTAGCAGAACTGGTCCCATTGGTCAAAGCGGTGTACAGCGGAGGCTGAATGAGCTAAGATGTGGCCTCATCTGGAATTTCTATGAACACAAAAGACAGCATAATATGGCACCTCGATCGCGAGTACACGGCTCCGGTTCGGGACCCGCTCTGGAAGCACATCTATCTTTCGCCGGGCCTCATGAAAGTGGTCGATTCGCCGGATTTTCAGCAGCTCCACCGGATCAAACAGTTGGGGCCGAGTTACCTCGTCTATCCGGGTGCCACTCACACGCGCCTGAACCACAGTTTCGGAGTGTTTCACCTGGCGCGGCGGATCATTCGGGCGCTTCTCAGCTTCGATTCCTGCATGCCGCTCAGCGTCGAGGGGGTTAAGGCGTTTCTGTGCGCGGCGCTGCTTCATGATGTGGGTCACTTTCCCTACGCGCACAGCCTGAAGGACCTTCCGTTGCGCGACCACGAGCAGCTCACCGGGCAGATCATTCTTTCCTCTCCGCTCCGCGAGATCATTCGTTCGGACGTGGGAACCGATCCTGAGTTCGTGGCCGCAATTGTCGACCTTTCCCATCCGGCGGACAACGATGAGGTAGCCTTCTTCCGGCACATCCTTTCGGGGACGCTCGACCCGGATAAACTCGACTACCTGAACCGGGATGCCTATTTCTGCGGCGTCCCGTACGGAATTCAGGACATCGACTTTGCGATCAGCCGGATGCGCCCCTTCGGCAGTGCCGGTCTGGCGATGGATATTTCGGGCATTTCCGCAATCGAGCACATACTCTTCTCCAAATACCTGATGTATCGTGCCGTCTACTGGCACCGAACTGTCCGTGTCGCGACTGCGATGATCAAGAAAGCGGTGCTGCTCGCCCTTCGCGACGAGGTCATCCGCCCGGAAGAGCTGTACGGTCTGGACGACGAGCTTTTCTTTTCCCGGCTTTCGGGAATCGACTATCCTCCCTTCGAGCTGATCACGCGGGTCCCCAACCGCGAGCTGTATCGGGTTGTCTGGGACACGCCGTTCCACGAAAACGACCCGATTCACCAGAGACTCACCGAATTGGAGACACGCACCGAAGCGGAGGCTGTTATTGCCGATCGTCTAAGCACGCCGAAGTTGTCGCTCCGGCCCGAGGAGATCATCATCGATATTCCGGAGAACATATCGTTCGAAGTAACCATTCCCGTAGTAAACGACGCGGGCGTGGTCGACTATATGGATTCGGGCACAGTGTTCACGCATCAGGTGGTGGAAGATTTCACCCGGACGCTGCGGCGTGTACGACTGATCGTCTCTCCACGCGCGGCTACTCTTGTCGGCAACGCCCCTGTACTACTCGCAGAGGCGCTTTCGGGGAGCGTATGATCGCAATCCAGGAGCTCATGCGAGGGGACATACCTCCCCGGGTCAGACGCTTTGTGAAGACCGTAGGCCGCGGGATAAACGAGTTCCGGATGATCAATGAGGGAGACTCGGTGCTGCTCGGCGTTTCCGGCGGCAAAGACTCGCTTTCGATGGCGCTCGCGCTATCGTTGCGCCGCCGCTGGTTACCAATCAAGTACGAACTTCATGCCGTGCAGATCGAATGGGCCGAGTTCCCGCTGTCCCGAGCGTCGAAGGACCAGCTCTCAAACTACTTCGAAGCGCTCGAAATACCGTTTCAGTTTCTCCAGGCGCACATGTTTCCCGAATCCTTTCGGGGAAAGTTCAACTGCTACCTTTGCTCCCGCAACCGCAAGCGAATACTTTTTGACCACATCAATCGTGTGGGAATCAACAAAATCGCTCTCGGACACCACCTCGACGACATAATCGAAACCACCCTCATGAATCTTTTCTACCACGGTTCTTTCGGTACCATGATGCCCGTACAGAATTTCTTCGACGGCGAGACGCAGATCATCCGCCCGATGTGTCGTGTGACGGAGGCCGGCGTGCGCAATATCTCTGCATTTCTCGGTCTGCCCGTTGTATCGATCAACTGTCCGCATAAGGACACGAACCTACGATCGGATATGAAAATGATCATTCAATCTCTTACCCACAAGAACAAACAGGTCCGCGAAAACATCTACCGCGCGCCCTGGAATATCATCACTGACTACCTTCCGGAACCCCAGAATTCCCGGACAAAACTCGACGTGACAGCGGTTCCCGAGCCTATCTCGGCTTGCAACAGCTCTCGAAGTTGAATACATTTAACGGGAAATCAATGAAGAAACCAAAATTAATGAAAGAACGTATTCGGCGTGTAAGCGTACTGTTCAAAGAGCTCGGCTATGATCTGCAGGATCACGAGTACTTCGACGATACGTTTACGGCCGGGCTTCTCTCCGACGAGGGTTTTCAGGCGGGCCTGTTCATCGACAAAGAGAGCAAATTTCTCGAGCTTGCATTCACGTTCTCATTTTCCCCGTCTCTCTCGGAGTTCATTAAAGAACGAATTGAAGAAATGCTCCACATTGTCTATGAATTTGGCTGTTATATCAGTATCCAGAACTCGTCACGCGAGATCTCTTTCTCCCTTTTCTCGAAAATCTATTACGTTGGTTTGAACTATCTTACGCTTCGGGAAACTTTGAAGGACTTCCGTGGAGCGATCGACGCGCTCCAGGAGCTTCTCGAAATCCAGAAAGAGTTTGGAAAGGGAGCCTCTCATGGAGATTCATAATCTCATGGAAGACGAGGTTATCCGAATTATTCGCGAAATTGCCGACGAAGATGCCCGGACGGGAGTGTATGGATACGCAACAACCCCGGAATGTCAGATGGACGCAGCTTGCTTCGTGCTGAACCGGGTACCGCAGCAGTATGTCTCCTCCGCCCGCGGGCTCACCCACGTACAAAATGAGTTTCGCGAAAATCCGCAACTGGCGGTAGACCTTGTCACTTTTGCCCACGAGGGGCTGCGGCGTGTAAGTACGGTGCAGCGCTCCTACTACGCCGCCGGATCGGCCGCGGGATCCCCAGTTCGGGAGCCGCGGAATGATTCCGCCCCCGCCCATCACTTTCCGGCGATCCGCGGTCGCGTTTTCGACTGTTTGACCTTTGCGCCGATGGCGGGTATTGAGGTCTGGCTCAAAACAGACGGCTCCCCCACCCCGATGGTAAACGGCCGCTGGCAGAACCCGTGCGGGCTGGTCGAGAACACCGCCGGCAGCTATCTGTTCTGGCCCGCTCCGGTAGCTGCGAATGAAATTGGGGAACGGAGATTATTCGAGTTCGAGATAATGGTTGAAGAGACAAACGAATACGAAACTTTTCACCACTTCTTCAAGGTCGAGTCCATGTCGTCCGATTTCGAAGACAACACGCTGCGCCTGACCCGCGACTACATGCTCCAGGATCTGTTTCTCGTCCGGCGCTGATGTCCGACGCTTTCGAGACTAAAAGATTTCGGACGTGATGCTCACGTCCTGAAGTCTTCCCGGAACCGCGTCTTCGACGAAGCGGAGGACCTTCTGCATGACGCCTTCGCCAAAGGTGCGCGAGTTGGAGACTACAGCGCCTCCTATTTGCGCAAACGAAAGGCTATCCAGGAGATCCACTTCAGCAGCCGAGATTCGGTACTTTACCCGAATCCTTTCCTTCAACGACTTGACGATTTTTCGTTTTTCTTTGATCGATGTGACGTCGGGCAGCTCGACGATGAGCTGAATCATTGAAACTACCACGATATCCTCCCGCGAATCGTTCGTTCAGTCGAACAGATCGTTGATGTTATCTAACTTCAGATCGGGAGCGGCAGCACCGCGCTCAGCGCTCATGCGGTCTTTGAGCGGCAAGTACTGTTCGTTGTACTTTCTCGCAAGCTTGAACAGATCGTCGTCGCTGTAGCGGTCGGGAATGCGCACTTCCAGGTTGTAGGCGCCCTCGGAGAAGCCGCGACGCATTACGTGAATCGGGTCCGAAACAGTCAGCGCAAAGTGCGGACCATAGTAGAACAGCATCATGAGGACGAGCAGGACAATCGCGGCAAAATAGACGAGATTGCTGTAGGATTGCTGCGCGTTCAGAACCCGAAGATCGAAAAACAATTCCAATCCGCCACTCTTGATATATCCGTAATCGTTTGGACCGAAGTAGGTCGTGTAGTATTCGTTGCCGAAACGACTGTAACGAGTCGTTCCGTCGGACTTGACGATCAGCAGAGTACGCTCGGCCTGCGCGTAGGCGGAAAGTCTCCCGGTCTCAGTCGGGTCGGCGAGCTTCTCTTTCTGTATGAAGGAAACCACACTCAGCGGGCTTTGCTGAAATGAGTCCTGGACACCCGGAATTGCGACAAATGCGCCGAGCAGAGTCCCCGCCATGACGACAAAGACAAATACCGACACACCCAGTGTGGCAACTTTTCCGACGTGCCGCTGCGCCATCACCGAGTCTATGTTTTTTACGCGGCGTAACAGTTTCAATATCCTGAGAAGCCTCAGGATCCGCGCTATCCGTATGGCTTTCACCACCTTGAGCACATTCATGAAACTACCAAGGCCGCCAAGCAAAGTGGTACCCGTGAGAAGCGCGAGTACGGTTGGTCCCGAATTGAGAAGAAGAAGGGGAATGGAAGCGAGAAAGTCCACCCAACCGCGTTCGTGGAGAAAGTATCGAGTGGCGCGACGGTTGAGAAGCGCAAAGTAGAATCGCGTCAGGAACTCGATGGTAAAGAAAAGGTCGAACCCGAAACCGGTAAATACCAGTGTGCGGCGATAACTCCATTTCCACCCCGAAACCACAGCGAAGTCTTCGAGAAAGGTTTGCACCAGCACGAGAAGAATTGCTACGACGACGAGGCCCTCGAAAAAATCCACCCAGCGGTTTCGTGTCATCATGTATCCCACCAGTCTCCCGGTCTACCAGCCGTTTTCGGCCGCGATCATGTAGAATTCATCCAGCATCTTCACATCGAAACCGTAGAAGCGATAGTTGCGGCGCGCAATGCTCAACCAGCTCTTATCCGGCGAGTCAGCACCGCGATCGACCCGCATTTCGGGATGAAAATTGCGGCACCGCGCGGCGAAAATCGCAGCGATTCTCGC
>DATKUF010000240.1:0-26251 GCA_035530755.1 Spirochaetia bacterium
ACCATGAGCTACCACGCCGACGGCGAGCCGGATGCAAGATCCGTCACGATGGCCGTGTCGATGAGGGCAGTCGGTGAAAGAGCCGGTCATCCACACGGATTCTGTGGCGTCTGCGTCGACATATCCCGGCTGAAGCAGGACCAGGACCGGCTGAGCGACGCCGAGCAGACTTTTTCCCAGGTGTTTCAGGCAATTCCGGATGCGTCTATCGTCGTGAAGCTGTACGACAGAACGCCGCTGGAGGTGAACAGCGCCTTTCTCGATCTTACCGGTTATGCCCGCCATGAGATCGTGGGAAACAACATCATGATGCTGGCCAACTGGGAAGATCTCGATGATTTGAACTCATTTCTCGCGCTCTTCGAGGTCGACAGCGGGACAACAACCACGTCGGCTCTCCGATGCAGGGATCGTGGGGTTCTGCCGGTTCGCTGCGTGGTTCGTGACATCGACTCTGCAGAAGAAAAATATCGGCTTCTCGTCATTCGGTCGATCGAGAGCTGACCGCCCCACCGGCCGGGAACATCATTTCCTCAATGTAGGTTTGCTGGAACATGGGTGAGGACGACAATTCAATATAGCGCGCATCGCCGGCTATCCGATCGAGCCCTGCGAGGTACTTTCGGGAGGTGAGAGCTATCACGGCACCCTTTCCCGCGCCGTTTCCGATTACTTCTACCTTCGCCACCAGTTCTGCCGGAATAAGGCCGATCGCGGCGGCGCTCTCTTTGCGAATGAAGCTCCCGAATCCCCCAGCGAGGTAGAGTGTCGCCAGGTCGTCAGCACCAATCCCTTCGTGAGCGATGAGCGTGCGAATGCCTGCGGCAATTGCTGCCTTTGCGAGTTGGATTTCCCGTACATCTTTCTGCGTGACCACGATGTCCTCGCAGACTGAGAAAGCGGGTTGTCCGTCGACGTCGACAACCCGTTTCCGCAGCGAGTCAGGAATTCGCTCCAGTTCGTCGCGGTCGACAAATCGCCCGGTTTCATCCACGATTCCCGAAGTTACGAGTATCGCGAGTATATCCGTGATTCCGGAACCGCAGATACCGGCGGGCGGCATATCCGCAATGGTGTTGAGCTCAATTTCACCGTTGTTCAGTCCAGCAGAGCTGATTGCTCCCCCGACGCCGCCAATACCGCAGCGCAGCTGCGCCCCTTCGAAAGCGGGACCAGCCGCGGTCGAACAGCAGACAAGTGAATCCCGGTTTCCGAGAACAATTTCACCGTTTGTGCCGATGTCGATCAGGCAGCACAGCTCGCTCCGCTCGGTCATGCCGCTCGCAAGAATCGCTGCGACGATGTCCGCCCCGACGTATCCGGAAATCCCCGGACCGGTGATCGCGACGGCATGGTCGTTTCCGCCCACGTGAAGCTCCGCGGCCGGCAGCCTCCTGCCCCGGAGAAACGCCGGGATGAACGGGGCGGCAGCAATATTCCGCGGGGGTACCCGGAGAAAAAGATGCATCATCGTTGTGTTGCCGACCAACAGAAATCCGTAGACCTGTTTCTCGGTCACCTTCGCTTTTATGCACGCGCTTCGCAGCAACTGGGAAATTCCGGCGGTGACTCTGTCTTGCAGGATTGTGAGCCCGTCCTCGGAACTCCCCGCATAGTCGATGCGCGTGATCACGTCGGCGCCAAACGCCCCCTGCGGATTGAGCATCGATGCGGCCGCCCTCACTTTCCCGGAACCGAGGTCGATCAGATAAAGTACGAGGGTAGTCGTCCCGATATCCACAGCTGCGCCGAAAACCGATTCCTGCATTCTGCCGGGGAGAATCTCGCAGAGCCCCGACGGCGTGTCGACAACGGTGACGCCGAAATCAGCCTCGCGGAGGGCAGACGGCACCTTGCGGATTACCGCCATCGACATGCTCTGAGTGTCGTCGCTTTGGCCTGTCGGCGAACCCGGGTCGCGGAGCTTTGTCAAAGCGCTCATGATCCGATCCTCGTCACTCTGTTGGTATTCGGTGGTCGGTGCTTCGAGTTGGAGAAACCGTGCGGCTATAACCGGTTCGAGGTCTGTCGGCGGCGCAAGATCCGGGAACTCGCTCTGAATCTGCACGGTCGCCGGATTGTCGGCGATTATGACCTCCATGTCGACCACTACCGGGAGTCGACAGGCGAGTCTGAGCCCGGCCGCAATATCTGAATCGGAGAGAATGCGAAGCTCCTCATCGGTCGCTTTTTCCGGTGCCCCGGCAACTACTCGAACGCGGCACTTGCCGCAACGGCCGTTTCCTCCGCACGGCGCGGTGAGGGCTATCGAAGGATCGCGATTGATGACTTTGAGCAGAGATTCGCCGGGTGTGCCGAGAACGACCCTTTGCCGACCTTCCCGTCTGACAATGATGTTGACGCTCATCGGGTTTCCTCGCTGGTTGATCGGATTATCCGGCTGTCGTACGAGGGTTCCGCCTTGTCCCCGGGCTCGAGTACAAGAAAGCGATCATCCCAGTCCGCTTCCGCCAGCGCGCGCAGCAGCTCGCTGTTCCCGGAAAGCTCGTCGAATTGCCAGCCGAGGAACGAGGCGGCATCTCGCGTCTGTCCGATCGCGCTTTCCGAATCTATTTCCGGCCATCTGACAAATACTGCTCGATCGTATTTGCGCATCCAATCCTGTTCCATCGTCATCAGGTAGTCGGCGTTATCTTCGCCGTACTTTTCCGCGTAATCACGCCGATTCCAGTTGTACCGTCGTTCGCCCGGCATCGGCACCGACTCATTCCAACCGCAGGTGTACCAGTAAGTTCCCGGGTGTTTGTCGAAGTACTCCCGATACCGGTCACGAGAGCCGAGCAACAGTGTTATGCAATCATGGGCTCGCGGCAGCACAAGTCGATATCTGCGCGACCGAAGCCCCATTGTGGCGTTGCTGCAAAGCCCGTAGGCAAGGACCACCGCATCGAAATCCTCATCGAAGTACTGATGATAGCTGTAGGGGTCTTCCGCCGCATCGATCCTGTCGATCTCCGACTGGAGTTGTGAGCGAAGGACTTCAGGCTGGTCGTGGAAACTCTGTCTGAGATAGGTGATATCGATGAAGTGTTTGGACGCTGCTGCGATGAGCGAAAGTTCGCGAAAAAGGACTTTGCAGGCGAGGATCTTGATGCGCACGGAATCCATCATGCCAGTATTTTCGCCTATGGGGAATCGGTTTCCTCAGCGTAGCGATCCGGCCATCGACTGGTGAAGACGGTTGCTGTCGGATGCATACTCGGCGAAAGCGTCGGGGGCCAGCGGCACGCTGTAGAAGTAGCCTTGCGCGATCGAGCAACCATGGTCTCGCAGAAACTCCATCTGCACTTGTGTCTCAACCCCTTCTGCCACGACTTCGAGGGAGAGCCCTCGCGCGAGAGCGAGGATGGTTTCCACTATCGAAGTGTCGGTTGGGTGTCCCCGGTCAGAATTGCCCGAAATTCCCATCACGAAAGACCTGTCAATCTTGAGCCTGTCGATTGGCATTCTTCGCAGATAGTTCAGCGATGAATAGCCGGTTCCGAAGTCGTCGACGGCAACGGTCATCCCCAACGCCTTGAGCTCCTCGAGGATCCGAATGGATTCGTCAATATTAAGCATCACTGCGCTCTCGGTAATCTCAATCTCGATGCGACTCGGATCGACTCCCGCCTCCCGAACGATAGATTCGACCTTCCGCACCAGGCCGGGTCGAGCGAACTGAATCGCGGAGAGGTTAACCGCCAGGTGCAGATTGTCGAGCACCGGATCTCGCGGCCAGGCCGCAAGTTGCGCGCAGGCGTTGCGCAGGACCCAGTCGCCAATGGGTATGATTAAACCGGTCTCCTCGGCAATCGGAATGAACTCGCTCGGCGGAACCAGGCCACGACGAGCACAGTTCCATCGCAGCAGCACTTCCGCGCCTGCGAGCTTTCCCGACATCAGATTCACCTGCGGCTGGTAGTGGAGGAAGAGTTCTCCCAGGCTTTCCGCATTTCGCAGTCCGTTTTCTACCTTCATGCGTTCCACCGCGCGAGCGTTGAGTCCTCGTGAAAAGATAAGAAAGTGCGGTCCGGTGAACCGTGCAGTCTCGTTGAGCGCGGCCTCTGCGTTTCGCAGCAGCATCTCCGCCGTCGTACCGTGATCGGGGAAAGTGCTTATTCCGATGCGGGCGGTGACGTGAATCTCGTAGTCGTTCAGGAGGTAGGGTTTGTCGAGGTAGACGAGCGCTGCCTCGGCAATCAAATTGAGCTCGCTTTCCTGCTGTACCGACTCGAGCAGAACGACGAATTCGTCGCCGCCAAAGTGGGAAACGGTGTCGGTGTGTGCGAAGATTTCGCGGAATCGGTCGGCAACCTTACGCAGAAGGTTGTCGCCGGTAGTCTGGCCGAAAGCCTTATTGATCACCTTGAACCGATCGAGATTTACGAACAGGATCGAGAACCGGCGCTTGGATTCCGACGCCGCACTCATCGCGTTCGTCAGTCTCTCGTTGAAGTTGACGCGGTTGGGCAGGTCGGTGAGAGGATCGAAATAGGCGAGGCGCTTGGTCCGCTCTTCCCACTGGCGTTTTTCGGTGACGTCTTCGAGATTGAATACGTAGTTCGTCGTAGCTTCTTCCACGTCTTCCACCGTCGTGACCGAAATCAGCTGAGCGTAGGTCGAGCCGTTTTTCCTGACTCCCCACATCTCTTCGGTCCAGAAAGAATCACGGCGCAACGACTCCCACATCCGCGCGTAGAGACCCGGATGGTTGAAGGAATTGTCCAGGAAGGCGGTGTCGCTGCCCACAAGGTCTGCAGCTTCATAGCCGGTTATTTCGGTGACCGCTCGATTGATCGAAAGAATCTTGCCGGCTCCGTCAGTGACCAGAATCCCTTCCCGCGTATTGTCGAAGACCCGCGCAAACAGGCGGTTCAACCGGGCCGCCTGGCGTCGCTCGGAAAGATCCGTGGTCACTGTTACAAATACCGGTGGCACTTCCGAAGCTATGTACTGGATTCGTGTCTCGACCGGGTAGCGGCTTCCGTCCCGCCGCAGATGCTCGTGCTCAAAGACCACCACTTCCGACTGCCGATCGAGCAGGGGCTGCACGAGTTTCCGAAATAGCTCGGCATCCACTCCGCTGTCTATTTCATATGGGCTGAGTCGCCGAAACTCCTCTTCGGTGTACCCGAGATTCTTCTGTGCCTCTCGGTTTGCGCCGATGAATCTCAACGCTTCGGCATCTATCACGTAGATTTCGCTTCTGCTTTGCTCGAAGATGCGGCCCAGCCGCCGGAGCATCTCGTCCGTCCTGCGAGCGATTGTCACGTCGGTGACCGTCGAAACATGGTAGAATTCGCCGTCGTCCAGCTGTATCCGACTGCCGCCGATCAATACGGTAATGAGACTTCCATCTTTTCGCGTGACTACTCTCTCGTGTGAGGCGAACCGTGCGTCATCGACCGTGTCGCATGGCTCAGTCACCGTTGCAAGCAAGTCACCGGCCAACACCATCGAGATGCTGTTGCCGATGAACTCCGACCGCGAATAGCCGTACATGTCGCAAAAGGCACTATTCGCGTGCACGAAGATTCCACGGCTGTCGGTTATGCATATCCCGACGTCCACAATGTCAAATACGGAAGTAAGAATGTCGGGGATGCCCTTTTCCGGACTCTTCGGCTGGTAGTCCATAGCGATTCAGTTGTATAATAAGCCAGGTTACTGAAATAATCTACCCCAAAACTCCAAAAAGTTAAAAAAGTTTTTTAGATCGAGACGGGGTGATCCGTGAAAGCTGCCACTACGGTGCTCAATCTGGAAGGAGACGAAAATGACCACCATCTCGCTGCCATTGCCGGCCAGGCAGAAGCTCGAAGCTCTCTATGGGGAACGCGTAGATGTATATGAAAAAGTACTGTATGAGTTTCAACGCCGCCTCAAACAGACTCTTCAGCGGATCACCATCCCGGCGACTATCAAATACCGGGTAAAGAGCTTCGATAGTCTGTACGAAAAGGTGTTGCGCAAGTTGAAATCGAGCGGGCAACGCGAGGGCGCAGTTCAGTTGACTGATCTGCTCGGAATACGGGTGGTATGTGCATTCATCGAAGACCTCAATCAGGCCGAGGAGCAGATTCGGCAGACCCTGGATGTTCTGGAGGTTGAAAGGAAGGGGTCGAACTTCACCGTGAAGGAGTTCGGGTACGAATCCACCCACTATCTGGTGAAAGTTCCTGACGACATTGTGGATAGTTTTCACGTTGATGCAGACGTTGTTTGCGAAATTCAGTTACGGACGATCTTGCAGGATGCCTGGGCCGAAGTGGAGCACGAACTGGTCTATAAGGCGGAGTTCACGCCCTTTGACGAGCCTCTGCGCAGGAAACTCGCGGCTCTGAACGCCAACCTTTCACTGTCGGACATCATATTTCAGGAGATACGCGACTACCAGAGACAGCTCCATCAGGAGCTGCGAAAGCGCCGAGATCTGTTCTGGACCAAGCTCGCCGAGGTCACGGGAGATGAAACGCCTCAGAGACTCAACGCCCGCAGGAATGAGGATCCTGGAACGGCGGTCTCCGACGCTGAACAGGACGCCGATTCCCCACACGCCGACGCCGACGAGGAAGGTGGGAACTTCGTTCGTTCTCTGGTGATGGGTTCCGAGACGATCGACAACATGCTTCTGCGTGCCCTCGCCGCTCACAATCAGAACCGTCTCGATCTCGCGATCCGAATCTACAGTGAGATTCTCGGATTCAATCCGAAGGAATATATACAGGCTATCATTCACGTACACCGCGGGATGGCCTACTTTACCCAGAGTGAATATCTGATGGCGATCGACGATTTCAGTCGGGCGATCGAGCTGGATGCCAGAAGCCCCAAGGCCTACTACTATCGCGGCGTGGTTCATCGGGTTCTGAATCACTATTCGCAGGCGCTCGAAGACCTGAACGCCTGTCTCGAGCTTGATCCTTACCAGTTCGATCCGCTCTACACCCGAGGTCAGGTCTATTTCCAGATTGGAGACTACGGCGGAGCGCTCGCCGATGTCGATCGCGCACTCAATATTCAGCCGGAAGCCGGCCAGTGCAGACGCTTCCGCGAAATGGTCACCCAGAAAATCGATCACAAGTGAGGCCTTCGATCATGAGTATTCCTCCCGTTCCCGAAAGATTCTTCGCGAGCGACAACGCGGCTACGGTGCATCCCCGTATCATGGAGGCCCTTACCGCGGCCAATCACGGACACGCAATCTCCTATGGCGAGGACCCGATAACCAGGAGCGCGATCGCGGCATTCAAGGAGCTGCTCGGGCCCCGAGCGGAGCCTTTCTTCGTCTACAACGGTACTGCCGCCAACGTGCTCGGTCTCGAGGCGGCCCTGCGACCCTACAACGGGATAATCTGCACGACTGTCGCGCATATCAACGAGGATGAGTGCGGTGCGCCCGAGCGGCATGTCGGCGCAAAACTGCTCGCGGTTTACGCCTCCGACGGACGCCTTTCGGTCGGCCAGATCGAGCATTTCCTCGCCGATCAGGGAAACGAGCACAGGTCTCAACCGGGGATGGTATCTATCACGCAGGCGACCGAGGTAGGGACCGTCTACTCTCCTGCGCAGATCGCCGAGATCGCCTCGTTCTGCCACGATCACGGCATGTACCTCCACATGGACGGCGCCCGGATCGCGAATGCGACGGTCGCGCTCGATCGGGATCCGCGTGAGATCACCGTTGATGCGGGAGTCGATGTTCTCTCATTCGGGGGAACGAAGAACGGGCTCATGTTCGGCGAGGCGGTCGTCTTTTTCCGGCCCGAACTGGCCACGCAATTCCGCTACATTCGGAAACAGGGCATGCAGCTTGCCAGCAAGATGCGCTACATTGCCGCGCAATTCGATGCTTACATTCGCGAAGGACTATGGCGCGACAACGCTGCTCACGCGAATGCAATGGCAAAACGCCTGGCAGCCGGCATTCGCAGTCTCCCTGGGGTTTCGATTGCATATCCTGTCGAAGCCAACGGCGTGTTCGCCCGGGTTCCGTCGCGGATCGTCGAACCGCTGCGTGCGCTTCATCATTTCTATGACTGGGAAAAGGAGCCAGCCGGGAGTGCCGCCGGATCTTCCACGGTTGCCCGCTGGATGGCCTCGTTCGATACTACCGAGCAGGACGTCGATCGCTTTGTGGTCGATCTGACTCGGCTGCTCGACGAAGCGGAGAACGTATCCGCCCCGAGGGCCGGGCAGTGACCAATCGCGACGACCAGGTCCCGTACAGCCTGGAGAGTATTCGCAGGGAGTTTCCCGAAGGTGATGAAATCTTCCCTCAGATCATCCGGATATTTCTGGACGAGATCTCAGGAAAGATGGACCGGCTCGCAGAGGCGAACCGCACGGTGGATATTGCCGGGATCGGAAAAATCGCCCATTCGCTGGCGAACTCCACCGGGGCGGTGCGCGCGTACGCGGCGCTGGAATTGTCGCGGGCGCTCGAACGGAAGGCGCGCCTGGGTGAATCCGCGGCAATCGGCCCGATTATCGCGCAACTCTCCCGGGAGATCGCGGAGGTGATCACCGTTCTCGAACAGTACCAGGCCGGAGAGGACAAATAACCTAATCGGGGAATTTGTCCGCCGGACGCCGCTCCGGTATCTGCAGCGGCGCGATCTTGCGGGCGGAAAACTCCGGGGAAAGAAACAGGCCGCAGAAACAGTGGCCATGAGTTGCCTGATCGGGGAGATTATAGGCACAGGGGCAGGCGATGTCACGGTCTTTCTCAGGATCTCCCCATGAATCGCGGCAGGGACACTGGTAAAATCCGTATCGATTGAAATTGACGTTCAATCCGTCGATAAGAAGCGCTACGAACGAGCCATCCGGATTCAGGACCCACCCATTGTGGTCCGCGACCATGTGAACGAAAGTCTCGGTCTCTTCCCGGCTCTTTTCCCGTTTCCTCGGCATGTTGGTCGACACCTCCACTGGGAAATCAAAAGGTGCAGAAGTTCTGCGCTTCCGGCTACGTTTCAGCGATATCCAGGGCCTTTCGGTACTCTTCCTCGCGAAAACCGGAAATGGCCCCATCATCTTTGATCGTCAGAACCGGAAATACCGGCAGATTCTTGTACTTTTCTTTCAGTTTCGCCTTGATCTCGCGCTTCGTCTCAACGTCGATCTTGTCCAGGTAAAGGTATTCGAATTCGAATCCGTGGGATTTGAGGAACTCTATTGCTCTTTTGCAGAATGCGCATGTGGAAAGCGCATAGAGCTTGAGCTTCAGATCCCCCCGCAGCCCGGCTTCCCGGATGAACTCCACCGCGTCTTGCATATCCATAAGATAACAGGCGGCTCGTGGAATGACCAGCCGGAAATCAGTTTACAACTCACGCATCCTGTCGATGCGTGCCTCCACGGCTTTCAACTTCTCCCGGAGGCTCTCGATGGTCCGTTCCAGCCGTTGCTTTTCCGTGAACAGTTTTTCGATCGGTTCTTTCTCGTTTGAACGGCTGCTCTTGACCGTTGCTTTCACCATGTCGGCGCTCTGTCCGGCCGAAAAACCCTCAATGGCCATTTTTCGCTCTTCCGGATTTCGGATGTTCGCGACCGTGCGCATATTGTCGTAACCGATGGTCGGGGGCACGTCGAGCGAATGAATCCTCATCATCGTCGTTGCCGTCTGATGGTCGAGGCACAGCGCACGCTCGACGAAGTCCTCAAACCGGACGTTATGCTCGTGGCAGAGGGATTCAGCCTTGACGAGTAGGCCCCCGAGTTCCTTTATCAGCCGGCCATTTGGGGTCAGGTACTCGGATTTGATCCGGGTCGTGAGGCGGACGAAATCGGGGTGCACGTCGAAGATGCTCCGATAGACTCCGCCTCGTTCCGCTTTCACGAGCAGGTCGTGAAGAATGTTCCGATAGTCGGAGGTGTGCGACCGCGAAGAGATCGGGACCGGCGAGCGGGTAAAATGGATGTGGTGCGCGTACTCGTGAATCGCCGTATACATGAGCGCGTTGTCGTCGCGGAAATTCCTGTTGTGGATGATGATCTCCCGCCGCTCGGGGTAATAGAGTCCGTTGACCCGTTTACTCTGCTTGCCGGAGAAGATTACGCTGAACTCTTCAACTGCCGGTTCCACCGAGAGAAGCCGGCTCTTCACCTGATCCTGATTCACTGTTCTGCCTCAACTGGGACTAAGATGCGGGATCTTCTTTTCGGCCATTATAGTGTTTCCCGCGCCTTTATCAACCTTGGATGCGTTGAGCGAATGAGGTTGACCTCCCGAAGGTGGGGGATTAGGGTGATCCGCAGAGGTCGGAAATGAGCGGGAGAACCTGTGCGCTGGTTACCGGTGCGTCGAGCGGGATTGGTCTGGAGATTTCGACAGTGCTGGCGCGCGAGGGGTACGATCTGGTGCTGGTTGCGCGACGAAGCGACGAACTGGAACAGCTGCGGGCGGTTTTATCGGCGAGCTACGGCGTGACCGTGCGCGTCCTGATCGCTGATCTTTCGCGGTACGGCTCCGCCGAAGAAATCCGGGCGAGGCTAAGAGAATTTGGCGTGCATATTCGCGTCCTGGTGAACAACGCCGGAATTGGCGGTTTTGGTCCGTTCGACGAGGGCGACCCTGAGCTCTATGAACGGATGATCGCCGTCAACGTCTCGGCGGTGACAGGACTTACCCGCATGCTGCTCCCGGAAATGATCCAGAGAGGGGCTGGAAAGATACTCAACATCGCGTCGGTTGCGGCCTTTCAGCCCGGGCCGCTCATGGCAGTCTATTACGCGACGAAAGCCTACGTTCTTTCCCTTTCAGAGGCTCTCGCCCGGGAACTTTCCGGCAGCGGTGTGACGGTTACCGCACTCTGTCCCGGACCAACTCGATCCGAGTTCCACGATCGGGCGGGAATCCCTGTCGGTGCGGCGGCGAATGCCCGCACTATCGCCGAAATCGGTGTTCGCGCGATGGTCTCGGGTCGAAGGATCGTCGTTCCGGGTGCACTCTTTCGCCTTTTCATCTTCGCGTCCCGCTTCCTTCCCCGCAGGAGCATCGCCGCTCTTGTTCACCGCGCGCAGCGGGCACGACTGCGCCACCGGTGACAGGGCCCGGACGACCTCGTCCGGGCGCGGGCTTATGCGGTTCCGGGCGCCGGAAGCAGCGCCACCGATCTCCCGTCCCATTGCAGCGCGAAGAGCACCGGTCGTTCCTGCACAGGGAGATCGCGAAAAGCGTCACCGATCCCCGGAATCGCCGCCCCCGCGTCCGCGACGGTTTCAAAAAGGACGAAGAAGGCGCCGCCGCCGCCCGCGCCGCTCAGCTTGCCGGCAAGCCCGCCGTGACGCAGCCCGGCTGCGATTGCCCGATCGAGCGCAGGGGTCGAGAGGCCGAGACTCGCAAGCAGCTCCTGTGCTCTACTTATGAGCGCGGCGAAACCCGAGGCGCCGACGATTGGGGGATCTTTCTCCGGCGCCGCAGGAACGGTTTGGAAACGCGACGCCGAGGATTCGGCAATTTCGCCCAGTTCGGCAATCGCGCGCACCGTTGCTCCCTCCCGGGCATCGATTCGCCGTCGAAGCGCGCCGACGAGCTCCCCGGTGCTGCTTTTGCGAGGCAGGCATCCGGCAATCAGAGCGAACGGGCAGCCGTAGAGGGAGGAAACTGCGGGAAGGTCAGGCGCCCGCGGGCGGAGCAGAGCGAGGCCATCGACAAGCGCGAGACCGGTATCGATCCCGGACGGGCTGCCGTGAAATGCCCCCTCCATTTCGTGTGCGAGGCGCCACACTTGCTCATCGTCGATCCCGGCACCAGGCCGGCTGATCGCGCTCTCCAGAGCGCGGGCGGTCGCCGAGCAGAGCGCTCCTGACGAGCCGAATCCCCGCGCCGACGGAATGTCGGAGGTTACGCGAAGGGAACCGGCAATGGTCCCCAGAGCCGGCTCGATCCGGACGGCCCGGAGGATCGCCGAAGAGAAAAGTTCGGACTCTTCCGGCGACATTCCCGGGAAAGCAATTCCGTTGCCTTCACCCGCTTCCAGCTCCACCGAGAGCGAAATCGGGATGCCGAGGCCGACCGCCGGGTATCCGTACACAGCGGCGTGTTCCCCGAATAGAATCAGTTTCCCGTGGGCCCGGCCGGGGAACAACGGTTTCACCTCCCGGTCTCCGCGTCCCTGACGATAACGAGCCCCTCGCGCGCCACAGTCAGCGCCTCTCCGGGAGCCTTGTCCCTCGAGTTGGTACTCGGTGTCCCGGGATCCGAGATGCAGATCACGGTTTCGTTTCCGGCGCCGGCCGCCTTGCAGATCCATCCGGGAACAGGCGGAAAACCCGGAATTGCGGGAACTCCGATCTCCTCGCCGAGCTCGATCCCGTGCCTTGCAGCATTGCGAAGAAGCGTTGCCGCCTCTTCCATCTTCTCCGACGAATCCAGTGCGGAAACGATCCCGTTGGAGCGCCTGAAGAAAGCGGCTGCTGCCTCGCCGTGCTCCTGCCTCCATTTCTCATACATGACGACCGCGTTTACCGTGCTGACAGGCCGCCTGCCGTCGATGAGGCGAAGCCCGCGCCAGTCCATCGTACCGGAGGATCGTGCGCCGGACAGGTCTGCCCACCCTGCCTGCGCGGGGCGCCAGGAGGGTCTGATTCCGCCGGAGAAGATGCCCCAGCCTCCGAAGAGGCTCGCCGCCACATCGTAACCGCTTCCTCGACCGCCCTGCAACTTTCGGTGTAGGGCCACGCTCTCCGGAAAGAGCCGGGCGGCACACGCGGCGTCGGATTCGTTCCGTCGCGCATGCGAGATAGTGTCGAGGGCGGCAAGGAGGGCCGCCACCGCGGCGGCGCTTGAACCCAGGCCGCGTTTCCGGCCGTCGGCAGTGTAGAAGGTCGAACTGTCGACGGTTACCTCCACCGGGAGTTCCTCGGGGCGAAAGCCGCTGCGGGTTTCCACAAGATGACGAACAACGACTTCGAAAAGATCACTGCCGGGTGAATCATCCGGCCAGGTGACGGCGCCGCGGCCGAAATTCCCGACAATTCGCAGGGTAGCTGCCGCGCGGGTGGTTACGACGACGCGGGGTTCGACCGCGCACGCGAGCCCCAGTCCCCCCTCCTCGAGCACCGCATACTCACCGGCCAGAAGGATATTACCGGGGACTGTCAGCTTCACCGAATCCCTCGTCTGCTGTCGGAAATCTGATTCCCCCGCCAATTTCTGCAATAATCGTTGTAGCAGCGGGCGCGGCATGGGAGACAGCTTCACATACGTCGGACACCTGACTTTCAACAGTCAGGATTTTCACCTGCGGACCTGCGTCCATCGTTTCCCACGCAGCAACGCCTCGTTCCCGGAGCCCGGCGCAGGCATGAATCACCGCGACCGATTCCGGCTGCCAGTAGATTAGCGGCGGATCCGCCGAGAACATCGTCGCGAACATGCGCAGGTAGCTTCTGCGCATTGCTTTGCCGAGTGAAGTGATGTCTCGGCCTGCGAGGGCGGTAAGTGCTGCCGAAAGCTCTGCTTGCGAGGATTCTATCCATGCTGGATAGTAGGGACTCGTGAGCCGCGACCGTTCCATCGCGTCGCGCGAACTGTGCTCCTTCGCCTGCGTCCGCACGACGGCGATCACTACGCGAAGATCCGGCCACCAATCGGACGGGTAAACCGCAGTCGCGTGCAATGCGCCGGCAGGAAGGATGACGAATCCACCGTAAATTGACCGGGCCGCCGACCCGGATCCCGTGCGCGCCAACGCGGAAAGCTCCTCGACAGGTGGATGAATTCCCGCAGCTGCCGTGCACGCCCCCGCAAGAGCCGCAAAACCCGAGGAGGAACTGGCAATTCCCGCGGCGGTGGGGAAGTTGTTGGTGCTCAGCACCCGGAAGCGCAGAGCAGAGGGATCCTCTACCTGTTGGAACCTTTCCGAGGATTCGAGACTTCGGCAGAGAAAGTTCCGCAGATTGTCGAAGAACGGGGCAAATCTATCGGCAGGCTGGGAAATCCCGTCGATCGCGATTTCGTCGAAGGCGGCGTCAGAAATCGTTACGCTGGTGCGCGTCTCGAGCCCGCCGAGGGTCACGGCAAGGCTCCCCGTTGCCGGAGTGTTCGGAATTTCTCCCTGTTTCCCCCAGTACTTGATGAGCGCGAGACTCGGTGAGGCCACGCAGACCGTCGTCTCACCCATTGCGTCGGATCTCATCGAGAATTCGCTCGGCCAGCCCGTGGTCGAAGATGCGATCGTCGTCCATACGCGCGGCGACCTTTGATACTTCTTCACCCCGCGCCCCGGCTTCGAATGCGATTCGACGCGCGTGCAGGCGCATGTGACCCTTTTGTATACCCTCGGAGACGAGCGCAGCCAGCGCGGCAAGATTCTGCGCCAGGCCGACCGCCGCGGCGATTCTGCCAAGTGTCGGGGAGTCGGGCGTTCCGAGGAGCGATAGCGCGCTTTTCGCCGTCGGATGAATGCCGAGAGCGCCGCCCACCGTTCCAAAAGGTGAAGGTAGTTCGATGCGCCCTTCGAGCATTCCGGCCTTTATTGCGAAGTGGGAGAGCGGTCCGTAGTGTCCTTCCCTGCACGCATAACGGTGAGCTGCCGCTTCTACTGCGCGCGTGTCGTTTCCCGTGGCGAGAGCGAGCGCCGTCACCCCGTTCATGATTCCCTTGTTATGGGTCACCGCCCGGTCCGGATCCTCTTCCGCTATTGCAGCCGCTTCGACGATGCGGTCGGCCACCTGCTCACCGCTCCAGGAAGCGCGCGCGAGCGCGCCTACGGGGACCGAGAATTGTGCCTCGACCAGTCTCTCCTCGGCAGCATTGGAGAGAATACACATGACCGCGGTCCCGCCTGAGAGCTCCTCGGTGACACCGCGCGCGGCTTCGGCAGCGCTGTTCAGGATATTCGCACCCATTGCGTCGCGCACGTCGATATGGAGGTGAACGCGCACCACTCCGGTTGACGGAAGACGTGATACCGTAACTCTCCGCAGTCCACCACCTCGCGCCTCCATCCGCGCAAGAACGGGTGCAACGGCCTCCCTGATTCGGGCTGTTCCCGAGGCAATTCGATTTTCTGCACCGATTGGTGCGTTTCGCAGGTAGATCTGTGCGCTCATCACCGGTTCGTCTGCGCGGGTGTTGAAGCCGCCGTGCCGCGCGACCAGAGCACCGGCGAACGCTGCTGCCGCAATTACCGAAGGCTCTTCGGTCGCAAGCGGGATATCGACGTGACGGGTGTCTATCATGAAACCCGGTGCCAGTCCAATCGGAATTGCCGTATATCCAATTGCGTACTCGACCATCACATCTGCTCGTTCGATCATCTGCGCGTCGGTGCCGAAGCCTGAGACCTGAAGATCCTCGAGATCGTAGGCAAGCTTCACCGCCTCCCGCCGCCCGACCACCGTGAGTTTGCGGAATTTTCCCGGCAGTTCCCGCGGCGTCATGGACTCTTCCCGGTCGGGCCGCCGGTGGAAAGTGCAGCCTGGAGATCGCGGACTCTGGTCGAGAAGTCGGGCGAGAGAAGCAAAGGAGCGCTTCGGAGGCCGGCCGGCGTACGCGACCCGGTCAGAGCCATTGCGGCGCGGAGAACGCGTTCGTATCTCTCGATAAGCGTAATTACTCCTTCGACTCCGGAGCTGGAAACCGCGCGGACGAACGGCAGAGCGAACCCGCCGAGGGAGGCACCCAGAGCGAGCGCTTTTGCCAGATCCATGCCGCTTCGCAGTCCGCCGGAGGCGAGAATCCGCCCCGAGAGCCGGCCGCCGTTGCGCATGCCGAGCGCGGCGAGAATGAGCGCCGTGGGCGTTCCCCAGTCGTCGAACTCCCGCGCGGCCGCCTCCTCGGAGGTATCGAGGCGGTAGGCTTCAACCGCTATCCAGTTGGTTCCACCGCTCCCGGCGATGTTCACATAGGCCGCGCCCGCTTCGAGAAGACGTCCCGCTTCGTCGGGCCGGACCCCGCACCCGGTCTCCTTCACGATGACGGGCACGGGGCAAATCGCACAGAAACGTGTAATGGCGTCGAGAATTCCGCGAAAATCCCGATCTCCCTCAGGTTGAAACAGCTCCTGCGCGGGATTGAGGTGCACTGCAAGGCCCTGCACTTCAAGACGTTTGAGGAGCTCGATGATTTTCGCCGATTCAACGTCACGAATCTGGATCGCGCCGATATTCGCTACAACGGGAACATCGGGAGCGAATTTCTTGAGCTGGAAATGAGGCAGGACCTCCGGCTTGCGGAAGAGGATTCGGATCGATCCCATACCGACCGGAACGCCCGCCTGCTGTGCCGCCGCTGCCAGCTTCTTGTTCACTTCGTAGGCTGCCTCGGCTCCTCCTGTCATCGAGGAGATGAAAAGCGGCAGCCGGACGCGCGCTCCGAGGAATTCGGTCGACGTGTCGATCTCCGCCTCGGAAATCTCAGGAAGAGAGCTGTGAATGAGCCGCATTTCGTCGAATCCGGTGGACCCGAACTCCACCTGATAGTGTTCGGCGTCGATGCAGATTTCCAGGTGACGGGTCTTGCGGTCCCCGATATCCTCATTCCTGCCGCTACGCTTGCCGGTACTCACGGTATCCATCTTCTCTTATTCCTGAGAGGTAGAAATCACCGGGCGCGACCGTCCGACTCGCAAGCAGTTTGTCGTACTCGGTACGGTCGTAGGGCCCGGCGAGCCATTCCTCATATTCGCCGATCGATGCACTCCTCGCGCTCTCGGTGATCGCCTCGAGATTCCAGCGGGAAATCACCTCCGGGGCACGCGATGCAACGCGTCCGGAGAGCACAATCATGGTGTTGCCGGAACCGTACGAGGCAAGCAGTACCCGCTTCCCGACCACTGAGTTCCCGAGGGCGCGGTACCGTTCCGCTAGTTGAGAGGCGAGAGCCAGATAGACGGACCCGGTGTAGATATTTCCGACAACCGCGAGCGGCTCGATGCCGCAGAAGAAGCCGCGTCGGGTGAGATACTCAGTGGCGGTCTCCCCCGCTGAGTCCCGATGCGCGGTCAGCAGGCGATGCGTTGCCATTATCGCCATCTGGTAGAAGGGAACATGCACGACCAGAATATCGGTTTCCGCGAGAACCCTTGCGGGCTCCTCACCCCGAAGACGGCAGTGATCGAGGAAGGCGATCTCAAAAGCCTCGTTGTAGCACTGCACCGAATAGCCGCCCTTGACGCGGGCGGTCACGGAGCCAAGGGGGCGGAAAAAATCGTCGACATCCCGGGACGCGTATCCTATGGTGCCGATATCGAGCTCGAGCAGTCCCGGGTTCTTCTCGAGCGAAAGCGCCACCGCTCCTGCTCCCTGGGTGATTTCGGCAGTCGTAGACCTCTCGTACCGCGCAATGTCCGAGCAAATCACCACCCCCGATTCCGCATCGGCGGACGGCCCCGCAAGCAGGAGGGCGGCGATGCTCACCATTGCGATGGTTCCTCCGGCGCAGGCGTGCTGGATCTGGTAAGTGGATAGTGAGCTCCTGAGCGGAACACCCGCGCCGGTAACCATGCCCTGAACGTAGCTCGCAACCGGCTTGGAGTGGTCGACTCCGGTTTCGGTCCCCACCGCGAGATAACGCACGCCGGCAGGGTTTCGCCCGCGCCCGACGAGCTGGAGAAACGATTGCGCCGCCATCGTTGCCGTGTCCTCCCACGGCTCGGGGAACCGAAACGCTTTCTGTCCGGTGGATGCAACAGCCCGGCGAAGTTTTCGCTCGAGTGAGGGTTCGACCGAGCTGCGAAGGCCGACGAGAGTTTCCATATCGATGCGGGGGCGCGGAATGTACACGGCGATGTCGCCGAGTCCCACGGCGTATTCGGGCACTGGTGACCTGCCTATCGGATCCGATGTATTCTAAATATAGCCTGGCGCGCCAAATCCGGGCAAATGGAGTGCGGCGGCCGTGTGACTTCCACACATTTTACCAGGTTTGCTCCGGATTCACCACTGGAGTATTATACCAGTGACCGCGAAGTGAGCTTATTGGCATGAAGATCGCGCTATTATTATCAGGCGGGGTGGACAGTTCTACCGCGCTCTGGCGTCTGAAGGACGCCGGCCATCTCGACATCACCGCATATTATCTCAAGATCTGGCTCGAGGACGAACTGAGCTACATGGGCTCCTGTCCGTGGGAGGAGGACCTCGAGTACGCCCGCGCGGTCTGTCTGCAGGCCGGCGTTCCGCTCAACGTGGTGTCGCTGCAGCTCGAATACTATGAGCGGGTCGTCGCCTACGCGCTTGAGGAACTTCGCGCCGGACGTACGCCGAGCCCTGACATCTTCTGCAACCAGCGGATCAAGTTCGGCGCCTTTTTTGAGCATTTCGGGGAGAGCTTCGACCGTCTTGCGACGGGGCATTACGCGCGGATAGAAGAGTCCGGTGGATTGTCCCTTCTCAAGCGTGCGCCGGATCCGGTGAAAGATCAGACATATTTCCTTTCGCACCTGAGTCAGGAACAGGTGAGCCGCAGCATGTTTCCCATCGGTGACATGATGAAATCCGAAGTCCGCGCCCTCGCGCATGCTCTCGAACTACCGAACCGCGATCGAAAAGACAGTCAGGGGATCTGTTTTCTCGGTCGAATCCGTTATCCGGAATTTATTCGCCACTACCTGGGCGAGCGCGGTGGTAGAATTGTCGAACTGGAGTCGCGACGGGTTCTCGGTCACCACAAAGGATACTGGTTTCACACGGTCGGCCAGCGTTCCGGGCTTGGGCTCGGCAACGGCCCCTGGTACGTGGTAGCGAAAGATACGATCGAGAATGTTATCTACGTGTCGCATGAACTGCATGCCGCCGAACGTGCGCGGAAGAGTTTTCGAATCGGACGACTCAACTGGATCGGCAGGAAGCCGGAGCCGACCGAGTCTCTTTATGTGAAAATCCGGCACGGGCCCGAGCTTACCCGATGCGCCATCCGTGTTCCCGTCCCGGAAGCTGTCGCAGCACCCGTCCGCGGCTACGCGTCCCCTGACGCGAGACCGGTCCTCGACGAAGCCGACGCCGGTGAAACTCTCGATGTGGTGATGGAACGACCGGATCGAGGCGTCGCTCCCGGTCAGTTCGCGGTACTCTATTCGGGGGATGTCTGCCTCGGTGGCGGCATGATTCTGGAGGATCCATGCGAGTACTGATCGTCGAGGATGACGCGGGGATTTCCGAGTTTGTCCAATCGGGTCTCACCCAGGCGGGCTTCGCGGTTGATCGCGTTGATTCGGGGGAAGAGGGCTTCTCCTTTATGCGCAACACCGACTACGATGTCGCGATTGTCGACATCATGCTTCCCGGTATGGATGGTTTGACCATGATATCGCGTCTTCGCAGCGAAGGCGTGCAGACCCCCATCCTGATCCTCAGCGCCAAGCGGACTGTCGACGACCGCGTCCTCGGCTTTCAGAAGGGCGGTGACGACTACCTGGTGAAACCATTCTCGTTCTCGGAACTTCTCGCCCGTGTACAGGCACTTATTCGCAGGTCGTCGCTCACCGGACAGTCGACACGTCTGCAGGTTGGCGATCTGGACATGGATCTTCTCGCACACGAAGTGAAACGCGGTGAAGACCAGATCGAGTTGCAGCCGAAAGAGTATGCGCTGCTCGAATACTTCATGCGCAGTCCGGGCGTTGTCCTGTCCAAAACCATGATCATGAGTCACGTCTGGAACTACGATTTTGATCCCCAGACCAACGTTGTCGACGTCCTCGTCAGCCGGCTCCGAAACAAGATCGATAAGGGCCGACGTGACAAGCTCATTCACACCATTCGCGGAGTTGGCTATGTCCTCAAACCTTCCTGATCTCGCAGCGGGCATCGACACCTCCCCGGGCCGTAATCCGCCGGATCGCCGCCATCGCAGGTTTCTCGGGCGGCTCAATATGCGGTTGTCGTTCATTTTTTCGGCAGTCTTCCTTCTCGGAAGCGCGCTTCTATTCGCGGCTACTTTTTTTTCGCTACTTTCCAATTTGCAGGAGGATGATCTCAGCCACATTAACGCGAGGCTTCTCGGATTCTGGGCGCAATTTCAATCCGGCGGCATTGACCGCATAGTCCAGGAAATTCAGGTCGAGAATCTGATGATGGGTGAGCGTCCCTATTTCGTGCGGATCTCCGACGCGGACAACAACACGCTCGTGCAGCGGTATCCGCTGATCTGGCAGAATTTCAATTTCAACAGGCTCACCGAGGTCCGTCCCGATTCGAGCGCCGCGTTGATCACCCTGGGTGCTTCCGGCGTGGACTACCGGCTTGAGGTTGCAGGCATTCGTCTCTCCGGGCAGTACTATCTGCAGGTTGGAATGAGCACACAGAGCCGGAAGCTCATCCTCGACCTTTTCCAGCGTAACTTCTTCGCCATTTCCGCGCTCCTGATTGTCTTGAGCTTTCTTGCGGGGCTGTTCATCTCTTCCCGAACTTTCAAACCGGTCGGCCAGTTGAATCGCACTATTCGGTCAATAATCAGCACCGGAAAGACCGATGCGCGCATCCCGATATCGGGATCACACGACGAACTCGGAGAGCTCGTCGTCTACTTCAACGAGATGCTCGCCCGCATCGACCGTCTCATACGAGAGATGCGGAACTCGCTCGATTCAGTCGCGCACGATCTGCGTACACCGCTCACGCGTCTTCGCGGGGTTGCCGAGCTTGCACTGAAGGGTGATGAGAACATCACTTTGTACCGGGAGGCCCTCGAGGGCGCGCTGGAGGAGGCCGACGTCATCCTCCGGATGCTGAATACGCTCATGGACATATCGGAGGCGGAATCCGGGGTCATGAGACTCCGTATTCAGCCGGTTCCGCTGCACACCCTGATCGAAGAACTCGCAGATCTTTACCGGTTTACCGCCGACGAGAAGGGCGTGGAGATAACGACTGACGTGTCGGCGCCGCTGTCCATTCCGGGGGACCCGGTACGCCTGCGGCAGGTTATCGGAAACCTGCTCGACAACGCGGTCAAGTACACTCCGGAGGGCGGCGTCGTAGCCGTATCTCTGAATAACGACCGGGACGACGCGATTGTCGCGGTGAAAGACACGGGGATCGGCATTCCGGAAGACGAAATACCGAGAATCTGGACTCGGCTCTATCGTTCGCGTTCGGTGCCGACGGTACCCGGTCTCGGCCTTGGACTGAGTCTGGTCAAGGCTATAGTCGAAGCCCACGAGGGACGGGTCTCGGTGGCGAGCGCTCCCGGAGCGGGAACTACGGTGGAGGTCCGCCTGCCGCTTTCGCGCAAACAACCCACCTGACACATTCCTAGAAGCGAATCTTTGCGGGAAAACGAAACTTCGGAAATTCGAGCCACTTTTTCTTTTTCCGGGAGGCGACGCAGATCCATACCGGCGCGGAATTCTTGTCGCCGGGGATCAGCAGTGCCGGCCGCAGCAGAAGGATGCGCAGATGCGGCGAGACGGCTCGGCGAATTTCCGCGGCGGTCCAAAGCGGTCCGCCGCCGGGAAGGGGTGTGCCCTGTTTCCGCGAAATCAGGGTGTAGTATGTTCCGTCCGGCGGGAGAAGGTTCGCGACGCGCTTCAGAAACCGGCGCTGCTGCTGCGGGAACGTGATAAGCTCGAACACGCCGCGGTCGAAAATGAACCGCACGGACTCCTCGGGAACTGCTTCTTCGCCGAGATCTTCCGGAAATACTCCGCGGATCCAGCGGATCGACACGCCGGCCGCCTTCGCAAGATCGGCGGCAATACGAAGAGCCGCAGACGCGGGATCGATGCCAGTGCATTCAAAGCCTCTTGAAGAAAGCCAGATGCTGTTGGCACCCGTTCCGCATCCTATCTCGAGACAGGAACAGGGCGGGATTTCGAGTTGTTTAATGACTGCCGGAAGGTTCCCGTCGTCGGGTAAGAAGCCTCCCTCGACTCTTGTGGAATTCATCGCGAATTATGACAAATCTGTAACGTTCCTGACATCTTCCTGCAAGGTTGGTCGCGTACCATTGTGACAGAAAACAGAGTTCGTGGAAAGCGGAAGGAGAGTTCCATGAGTCGTCTACCATGGCGAACAACCAACAGATTTGAGCTCGCAAGAAAAGCCGTGGTGGTCGGCATATCCCTGCTACTTTTCGCAATCTCGACTTCTGTATTCGGCGATCCTGCCGGCCCTGGGCCGGCAGGACTTGCCTCTCTTGAAACTACGCAGAATGCGTTTCGGCAAATCGCGAAATCGATCCTTCCGACCGTCGTCGAGGTAAACGTCGTGGACACGGTGAATGCGCCGCCGGCAAGCCCGTTCCAGTTCAACGGTCGCAACCTTTTTCAGTATTTCTTCGGCGTACCTTCACCCAACGATGCGAAACCAAATCAGCCGCCTCAGCGGCAGTTCCAGCAGCGCGGTCTCGGGTCCGGCATCATGGTCAGGCAGGACGGCGACAAGGTGTACGTGCTTACGAACAACCACGTAGCCGGGGATTCAACGCAGACAAGCATCCGACTTTCCGACGGG
Organism: Spirochaetia bacterium; assembly: GCA_035530755.1. GTDB lineage: Bacteria > Spirochaetota > Spirochaetia > DSM-27196 > DATKUC01 > DATKUC01. The sequence continues at coordinate 22,411 of DATKUF010000240.1, forward strand.
CGCTCGTTCAAGGCATCGCTCGTGGGAAAAGATCCGCAACGTGATCTCGCCCTGGTGAGCTTCACCTCTTCAGAACGGATGCCGATTGCGCCGCTGGGTGACTCGAACACCCTCGAGGTGGGTGACTGGGTGCTCGCTGTCGGGAATCCGCTCGGGTTCGAGTCGTCGATTACCTTCGGAATCGTAAGCGCGGTTGGCCGCCAGGCGCAGCCGGGAACTGATCTGGGACAATTCACCGACTACATTCAGACCGACGCCGCTATCAACCGCGGAAACTCCGGCGGTCCGCTCGTGAACATTCATGGCGAGGTTGTGGGAATAAATACATGGATAGCTTCCCAGACCGGAGGCAGCATCGGATTAGGGTTTGCCATACCGATCAATAACGCGACGAAGGCGATCGACGAGTTCATCAGCAAAGGTCGGGTTGATTATGGCTGGCTCGGAGTCAACGTGGGAAACGTCGCTCCGAGCGTGCAGGCGAACCTGTCGGGAAACGTGAACGGTGCATTCGTATATGACGTGTTCCGCAGCTCGGCCGCCGATCGTGCGGGGATTGCGCCGGGGGACATCATCACTCGCGTAAACGACGTCAACCTGACAACCAGCGACGGTCTGGTGACCCAGATCGGACGCCTGGATCCAGGCAAGTCCATTCGCCTCTCGGTATACCGTGACGGAAGAACGGTGAATCTTACTGTTACCCTCGGTGTGCGATCCGCCGACCTGGCAAAACAGGCAAAGAACCTGTGGCCGGGGATGTCGGTGGTCAATCTCACTGACGAAGTGCGCACCCAGCTCAACCTTCCCTCCGGGCACGGAGATGTGGTAATCGGGAACGTGGAATCGGCGAGCCCCGCCGACACCGCCGGCCTGAAGCCAGGCGACATCATCCGCGATGTAAACGGAAATCGTATACGTAATGTGATGGAGTTTTATAAGGCGATGAACAATACCAGGTCGAATGAGGTTATGTTTCGCATCTATCGGCAAGACACCGAGCTCCTCATCGGCCTGGTTCGTTAATAAGTACTGTGTCGGTTGGCGGAGGATCTGTCTACCGACGCAGTAGGTTCCTCCTTGTGGATTGGGCTCACGCCCGGAAATGAAAGTGGCTGACCGATCGTCAACCTCCGGTCGGACAGACAACCCCTAAGTGCCGCGAATCCTGCAGCTCAGAAGGCCAGTGCAGGACGAACGGATGGCGAAGGAAGCCCCCCCCGGGCTTTTCGACGCCAATTCCCCCTCCGGGGCTAACCTCCAGCTCCGGTCACACCCTCCCCCCGGGGGCCGCGTTGCGGTTCCCGGGTTTTTTTTGTTTCTTCAACCGGCGATGCAGCCTTGAAATTCGGCACGAAACCGCCTATCTTGGCGTTTGCGGCCACCATGGAATTCAGACGGCTGCAGTTATGTACGCCTTCGACACGCGGAGAGCTTCAATTAGGATCAACAAACCCCCGGCAATCAGCATTGCGCCGATGATGGACAAAACAGACCGCCATTACCGCTTTTTCATGCGCAACATCTCCAGGCGTACCCTTCTGTATTCGGAAATGATAACCGCCGCTGCGATCATATATGGTGATCGGGACCATCTCCTCGGCTTTTCTCCGGTGGAGAAGCCGCTTTCGCTGCAGTTGGCAGGGGATGATCCGGACAGTCTCGAAGAGGCGGTGGCGATTGCCGAGGCGTATGACTACGACGAGCTCAACCTCAATTGCGGGTGTCCGAGCGATAAAGTCCAGGACGCCCATATCGGCGCATGTCTCATGGCTGAGCCGGTGCTCGTCGCGCGACTTGTGGAGTCGATGAGACGCGCGTCATCCAGGCCGGTAACCGTAAAGCACCGGATAGGTATCGATGGTCAGGAAAGCTATGAGGATCTGCGAAGTTTCGTTCAAACAGTCCGCAAGGCGGGACCCGACCGGTTCACGGTTCACGCACGGATCGCGATTCTTTCGGGACTCAGTCCGAAGGAGAACCGGGAGATCCCGCCGCTGCGCTACGAAGACGTCTACGCATTGAAAGCCGAGTTTCCCGAGCTTCTGATCGAAATAAACGGCGGCTTCACCAGTCTCGATCAAATTGCCCGCGCGCTTGAATCGGTCGATGCGGTAATGGTCGGCAGAGCTGCCTATGACAATCCCTATCTTTTCGCAGACGTCGACCGGCTATTTTTCGGGGAAACCTCGATGCCTCCGACGAGAAGACAGATCATCGAACACCTCATTCCCTACGTGGAGCGCTGGGAAGCCGACGGCCTGTCTCCTCATCGCATACTCCGCCACGTACTGGGCCTGTTCCTTGGGCAGCGCGGCTCACGGAAATGGAAGCAGCTTCTCAGTCCGCCGCTGGTGTTGCGAATGAGCGGGGGCGAGACGCTTTGCCGTGCGTTGGAGGAGCTGCCGGATGAAGTCCTGGATGCGCAACCGTTCGCGGGGACCGCGCAACCGTTCGCGGATACCGCGCAACCGTTCGCGCTTCCGGCTATGGCCCTTCCCGTGGCGGAGTCTGGAGGTCGGAACGGCGGATGAGCGCGATAGAAGAGGTGCTTTCGGCGATAGACGCGGGCAAGTTGCTCGACGTCGCGACCGGAGACGGGGAGTTCGTTGAGATGCTCGTGCGGCATCTGCGCTCCTATACCTCGATAACCGGAATCGACATCGATGAAAATCTGCTTTCCGATGCAATTCGATCCCTTTCAAACCGAAATATCCGATTCCGCGCCGCGGACGCGAGGCGGCTTCCATTCGCCGACGCGAGCTTCGATACGGTGACGCTTTCGGACGCTCTGCATCATTTCCAGAGGCCCATGGAGCCCTTGTCCGAAATGATGCGCGTGCTGTCACCCGGGGGGACGCTCGTTCTCCATGAGATGGCCGCCGACCGTCTATCGCCGAAACAACGGGTGATGGCGGAGCTTCACCGGATAAAGGCCGAGGTGGACACTATGCTCGGGATTTTCCACGGTCCGACACTTACGCGTGACCAAATGCGGTCGCTGGTGAAAATCCTGCCGGTATCCGTCACATTCGAGGATGAGTACGTTCCGTCGATCGAAGCTACGGAGGGAGACGAGATTGGCGCAAGACTCGAGTTCATCGACCTTTATCTCGGGCTCGTATCCTCAAACGTCGAAGGATATGCGCGGCTGCGACGTCGCGCGCGTCGTGCCGCGGAAGCAGCCTATCGGGTCGGTATCGCGCCGCCGCCACAGATAGTATTCGCGGCAAAACGCCAAAGCGACTGACAAACCCGGTGGTACGTCAGCCTCGTCACCGCCCCCGATAAAAAAACGTATATTCTATCCGGGAGGATGCATGATTTACCGCATATTAGGCAGCACCGGCCTGAAGGCCAGCGTCATCGGCCTGGGCACATGGCAGTTCGGCGGGGAATGGGGCACGGATTTCACGCAGTCGATCGTCGACGGTATCATCGACACTGCACGCGGGACAGGGATCAATTTCATCGATACCGCCGAATGTTACGGTGATCACCTTTCTGAGAAGCTCCTCGGGGGTGCAATCCGCCGCGACCGCGAAAAATGGATCGTCGCGACGAAATTCGGTCATCACTACTCGGTTCCTTTCGAACGAGATCAACACTGGGGTGCGGATCTTGTGAAGAAGCAGCTGGAAGAGTCACTTCTGGCGCTCCGGACCGACTATATCGACCTTTACCAGTTTCATTCCGGGACGAACGAAGCATTTGACAACGAAGAGCTGTGGAACATGCTGTCGCGCGAAAAGGAGCGGGGCGTGATTCGGCATCTCGGCATTTCCATAAGTCCCAATACGAATACCTACCAGACTGAACGTGCTACGGCGGTGGGCGCAGA
>DATKUF010000241.1:0-7933 GCA_035530755.1 Spirochaetia bacterium
TCCCTACCTCCGCCCGAACGAACACCCGGTTTGGTTTGTGCTGTTCTTTCTTCTGATTCCGCTGTGGCGCGAGACACATTTCTATCTGATTCATCGCCTCATTCACTGGCGGCCGCTGATGATGAGCGTTCACCGCGTACACCACCTGAATCCGAATCCCGGACCGTGGACGGGGATGGCAATGCACCCGGTCGAGCATCTTCTCTACCTCAGCGTTGTGTTGATTCACTTCATAGTCCCGTCCCACCCGATCCATTTCTTTTTCGACTCACAGCTTACCGCGTTGACACCGGCCTCCGGGCACCTCGGGTTCGAAGGGCCCCTGTTCAACGGTAAGTTCGTCGCGGGCTCCTACTTCCACTATCTGCACCACCGCTTTGTTTCATGCAATTACGGTGAGGCGACAGTTCCCCTGGACAGATGGTTTGGAAGCTTCTTCGACGGGGAGGGGGAGTACCGGACTAAACCACCGAAGAAGCGCCCGTAGGGCGGGCACTGCGCGCACCGCGCCCGTCACGAAGACCAACTATTGTCGTCGGGATAGTTCGGACGCGGCAGGCGTCAGTTTCGGAGAGTGCTGCTGAGGACGCCCTTGAGTTTGTCGACGAACTCTTTTGCGCCCATGTCGAAACGATTGACGAACTGTACCGTGCCGATCTGCAGTTTCATCCCTTCAGACAGTCTGGTTTTTTCGAGATAGACTACCATGATGTTCTTGCTCTCGCTGAACGCGAGGTTGATCTCGTTTCGCACGTTTCTTGAAATCGAGGCCGGTCTGCTCATGAACACCAGCAGTTGAGAACAACCCAGGAGGGCTTTGCCCACTACTTCCGGCCATTCGTTTCCGGGCTCGATGCCTTCGTCATACCAGATTCTGTAGCGTCCGGCATTGAGTTTTTTGATGATTCCGAATACTTCGGCCATGTTCTTGTGTGAGTAACTGACAAAAACATATGGCTTGGTTCCTTTGTATGCTTCGAACGGAGTCTTCGACATCGGTGGCTTGTGATTGCCGCTCTTTGCGCTTTTTACCGTCTTCTTAGCGACCGGTTTAGCCTTTCCCGCATTCACGGTAGTACCCTTCCGGGCCGAGCTTTTTTTCGTCGGTGATTTCGCACTCTTCTTGACGGAAGTTTTCGTGCCTCTGGATTTTAGCTTCGGACCTCCCGATCGCTTTACCTGACTCACTTTCTTCCGCTTGGGCGTGCTCTTTGGCGGCGCCGCTCTCTTCACCGCCGTCTTGCGGGGAGTTGCCTTTTTCGCAGCCGGTTTCCTGGCCACGGAACTTTTCGCTGTGTTTTTTTTCGGTGTGGATTTCCTGGCGACCGGTTTTTTTGGTGCAGGCTTCCTGGGAGCGGCCTTCTTCGGCGTCTTTTTGGTCACCGGCTTTTTTGCTGAACGCTTCGGCGTCGCTACCTTTTTCTTTGTCGTTTTTTTGGCCGCGGGCTTCTTGCCGGCAGGCTTCCTGGTTGTGGACTTTTTCACTGTCTTTGTTTTCGTAGTCTTTCTCATTTCCCTGCTCCGTCTCCTATTCTATCTCATTCATTCTTTTCAGGTGATAGATGGGATAGCTTCCAAAATCCTTGGGCAGCACAATGACTCCGACATATCTGCATTCGATGTGGCGCTCACCCGTTCCCATGAGCAGTGCCGCAAAGTGTTCGCTGGCGTAGACATTGCCCGGGCTGGTGATTGGTTCGATCCGCGCGGCCTGGTTGACGTGATATCCGAAGAAGTTCTTCTGGTTCAGGAAAGGTTCTTTGCTGCCGAAGACCGGTCCGGCGTGAAGGCCGATTCGCATCGACAAATGTGCCGGGAGGCCCAGCTTCGACCAATCCGTTTCCCTCATCATATCCCGCAGCTGCAGTGCACATTCCGCCGCCTGTTCACATTCAGCGAAGACGAAATAGAGTGCATCGCCCCACATGTTCTTGAAAAGCGGCCGATAATGCGTATTCGCTATGCGCGAAGCGACCGAACCGAGAAAGCCCTCGATGAATCGCGGAACCTGTTCTTCGGTCAGGCGGGAGTATCCTACCAGGTCTGCGAACAATAGAGCGACCGTCTCCCGCGTCACATTGGATCGACGTACTTTTACCGTGGCATCGCTTCGGCGAAGCTGATTTCCGCGCAGCGAAACGGCAGAGCCGGACATCTCCCGGAGGTTGATTACCTCAAGCATGTGACCGGTCTTTTCCCACATGTGAATGAACTCGCCGGTACCCCCCTGAACTTTTGACTGCTTGCCGTCCCACACCGCAAGCAGTATTGGGTCGGTCTCGAGGAATCGACTCCTGAGTATGGTCTTGCCCATGATGATCTGGTTGGCGTAAGAGAACAACACATCATCGCCTTCGTACTTGCCGCGTGTGACCTGCTCGATCTCGGTGCTCCTCTCGAGCACTTTCTCGACCCGTTGGCGCCATTCGACGCCGGCGGATTCCACACTGGCCGCGATGAAGTCATCCCGGTCAAACGGAAGAATAATGTTTGTCTCGCCACCCCGTTCCTGCATTGCTTCGAGGAAGATTACGTCGGAACCGCTTGCCGCCGAGGCGATCCCGATCTCACCGCCCATGTCCGCGAGCGCGGCGCCAATTCGTAGCGCGACCTCCCCGGCGATCTCGGACGGGAAACGCGGCGTTCTCCGTCCGGGAGCGTCGACCATGTGTCCGGTGAAGGCAATGACCGGGGGAATACGAAGATCGTTGAGAACTTCCGCGGCTATCGTCGTGACCCGGCGCAGCAGATTGAGCTGTCGCCGCATGCTGGCGAGCTCAGCAAAGCCGTTTCCCGCGAGTTTTCGTGCCCGGTGATAATACGCGAGCGATTCCTCCCGTCTTCCCAGAAGAGCGCACGCCTCGCCGATTGTCGCAAACACCCACAAGTCGGGAGAAGCGGCCGATCGCATCAGTTGAGAACAGCGCCTGAGCACATGCCGTGCCAGTTTACCTGCGAGTGCGTTGTCACCAGCGAGCAGGCTCAGGGAGGCGGCATTGATCCCCGAATAGTACCCCCGGTTCTTCAAAAACGCCTTGAGATAGAGGTTCCTCGAGCGAATCAGAAACTGGTGGTTGGTATTCGCTTCGTCCTCGATCAGCCACATCTCCTTGTACACTCGTCCGAGAATTCCGAGCGTTTCCTCGTCCTCGTGGCCCTGTTTCATGAGTCCGACAAGCATATCGCGGGCGCGAAGCAGGAACCCGCACTTAATCGAAGAGAGACAGAAGAGTTGGATCAGGCGCAGATTTCCCGGGAAGTACTCGAGCCCCTCTTCCAGAATGTCGTGCGCGAACATGACCTGACCCAGCTTGTCGGCAAGTGCTCCCAAGCGGATATAGAAGTAGGGATCTTCGGTCCAGAGGCTGCGGTCCTTTGAAAGCCAAAGACCGTGGATGACGCTTCCGAGCTTGTCCCGGTTCAGTTCGAGGTAACTTTCGAAGTTTTCCTTGTTGCCGTCGAGCATGCGAGGAATGCCCCCATTTGGAGTATATCCTATTGTCGGTTCAATCTCACTTGAAGAGTAGGGCCGCGACACGCGTTGAACTTTTCACGACTCGCTTTTCAATAATTTCGACATCTGTTATTTTGGAATAGGGTCGCAGTGAGGGATACAAAAAACCTGCCTTTGGAGCGCCGGTTTCTGGTGAGCTTTGTACCGGCGCATTACGAGACGTTACCGCGAGTTGTTGTCCGGGAGGGGTATCTCGCGACGGACGGGAACCCCGACGTGAAGATCGCTCAGATTGGGCGCCGTTTCTCGATCGTCACGGCGGCCAACGGTGCGCTTGACCGCCGCGGAGATACGCGGCTGAACAGTCGACAGTTCGCCGCGCTGTGGCCGGCGACTCTACGCTCACAGAGCGAGCGGGAGCGGACGATTCTGCACTGGGGAGGGTTCCGTGTCGCTCTGGACCGTTTCAGGAATCCTCTGGCCGGTTTCATTCTTGCGCGCGTTCCGATAGCCGGCGGGTCGGACGGTTTTGTGCCGCCGGCCTGGTTCGGTCCCGAGGTAACTGGTGATTCGAACTTCACCGACTGGAACCTCGCTCGCGTGGATCCGGAGAAGATCAAGACCGTTTTCGGCCCGCTGTTACAGCCTGTGGCTCAGGCGGCCGGCGCGGTACCGTTCATGGTTGTAAGCGGAGAACTGAAGGTGGTAGTCATTACGACCAAGTCGAAGTCGCGCTGGATCTTTCCAAAGGGCACCCCGGATCCAAAGCTCAGCGCCGAAGAGCTCGCGTTGGTCGAGGCGAAGGAAGAGGCTGGTGTCGTCGGGACTCTGATCGGGACATCCTCCGAAGTCCATTACTGGAGCGGCTACCGCTGTTCTCTGATTCGATATTTTCCCATGAAAGTGGAATCCCTGAATGACAACTGGGACGAGCGCGCCCAGCGTGATCGACGAGTCTGCACAATCGCAGAAGCGGCCGGGCTGCTTGCCGACCGCAGCTTCATCGAGCTCCTCGAGAAGTTCCGAATGACCGCGGCGCGTACCACGGGTCGGATCTAGCGCCTGCGCCGCGGCTGTTAACGAACGCTCACGTAGGACCGCATGCTCGCGATGGGCGAATAGACGATCTGCCAGAGCTGGTTTTCATGGGAGCGAAACGATCCGGCGCTCGAGAGCAGGTAGTATGTCCACATCCGGTAGAAACGATCGTCATACCGTCGCTTCAACGAGTCCCAGTTCCTGGTAAAATTCTCCGCCCAGGCCATCAACGTCCTGTCATAGTCGGGTCCGAAGTTATGCAAGTCTTCGATTCGGAAAAGTCCCTCCGATGCGGCGGCAAGCTGGCGCACCGATGGGAGCATGCCGTCCGGGAAGATATAGCGGTCGAGCCAGGGGTCGGTCGAATGGACCGAGACATTGGAGCCAATCGTGTGTAGAAGAAACAGACCATCCGCGGCGAGGCAGCGGGACGCCGTCTCCATGAAGGTCCGGTAGTTGCGGTACCCGACATGCTCCACCATCCCGATCGAGACAATGCGATCGAACCGCTCATCCACAGATCGGTAGTCCTGCATCCGAACCTCAACCGGCAACTTTGCGCAGCGATTTCTCGCAAACTCGGCCTGCTCCTGTGAGACCGTGACTCCCACGACCTCTGCCCCGTACTTTTCCGCCGCATGCGCCGCAAATCCACCCCATCCGCACCCAATATCGAGGACGCGCATTCCGGGTTCCAGCCCGATCTTTCGGCAAACCAGATCGAGTTTCGCCTCCTGCGCGGCATCAAGGGTCGAGGCCTGTTTCCAATATCCACAGGAATAATTCAGACCCCGGTCCAGCGTTGCGGCGTAAAGCTCATTGCCGAGATCGTAGTGCCTGGTGCCGATGTTGAATGCCCGCGCTATCTTCTGCCGATTCGTCAGCCTGGCGCGGGCGGCCAGGAGCAGGACCCGGACGGATCGTCGGACTCGCGTTCGCAGATCGCCGGCAAGAACACGGGAGATCATTTCGTCGATCGACGCGCAGTCCCACCAACCGTCCATGAACGCCTCACCGATCCCGAGGGAACCTTCGGCGAGAACCCGCTCGAAGAACCGCGGATCCGTCACCTGTATCTCCCAGGCCCGGTTGTCGCCGACTCTGATGTCAACTGTTGAAAGAAGTTCGCGTATGGCTTTCTCGGCGCGTGTCATCAGAATAAAGGTACTGTTCAGAAACGAAAATGAGAACCGTTTTTCGGTGGAGGAATATCCGTGGATGGAAAATTGAACGAAAGCCTGTCGGCTCGCGGCGGGCTTCCGTTCGTGATGGGAGATCAGGTCAGCTCTGGGCTTCCCAGTCGGCTCGGACTTTGTCCTTTTCTTTCGCCCATTGCTGCGTGAGCGTCTCTTTCATGTCCTTCTCGATCTGTGCCCGCTCAGCGTCCGATTTGGCGAGAATATCAGCCGACACACTGCTCGACCACTTGGCCTGGACTCCGGCTGCTGCTGCTGCCCACTTCGCATCGGCGGCTTTTTCCGCGCTATCCACCGTGACGAGGAGCAATGTTCCCTGCGCCGCCTCCGGGGATCCCGGCTGGTTCTCAAACAGCGAAGTGAGTGACGCCCTCGCCTTGACGAAGTCGCGGCTGGCGAGCTGTGCGTTCGCGTCGGCGAGCAGTCGGCCGGCTTCGTAGCGCGACGTATCGAGTGCCGTCGTCAATTCGGCATTCTGACTCCGTACGTTCTTGACCACCGTAACCGACATCACTGCGAATACAAGCAGGCCACCGGCCAGGAACGAGACTATACGGTTCAGTGTGAGTCTGCGTTTTTCGTTGTCAGACATAGTTACCTCCGAATCCATCGATTCCCGGCGCATAGAGCGGCGGGGGATTGTCCCGAAGTTGATCTGACAATTGGAGCGTGTTTGTTTGTGCGAGTCGAACCAACAGAGTCATATGCGAAAGGGTGCACTTCGTAGCGGCTCTGAACAAAAGGTACCGCTATTTCATCAAGAAGGAAAGCCGCGCCCGGAGTACCGGGGCGGAGAGTGCCGATCTCGATCGAATAGCGCCTATTTCGGCGCTCGCGCCTTCACGAACCGAATGTCTTTGAAGTTGTTCGTCACCCACGAGGCGGGAACCGGTTTCGCGACAAAACCCTCACCGAGCTCGACGAAGTTGCCGCCGGCGACGGTGACTGCGGACTTTCCGTCAGGCGACCGGAAATCCACCACCCCCTCGAGCACGCAGAGCCAGTCTTCATGCGAGCCCGGATCGTAGCGTCGGGCAAAATCGGTCCCGCGGATTCCGCAGATCGCCGTAGGGGTGGATATACGATATGCCGGCGCGGGGTTTGACAGTTTTGCCGCGGCCATTCGAAGTTTTCCTGCCAGAAGTGAAAAGTTGTTGGTCACCGCTCCCGGATTTCCAATGAGCGCGTCGACGCGAAAGGTGGTGTCGGGTGCCAACTTGATCACGGAGCCGTTCGGCTGCATCTGCATTTCAACGCCCGTCTTTCCGGTTTTGATTACGGTGCCGTCTGCTATCTCCATGCCGATGTAGCCGACAGCGGAGGTTCCGTCCGGTTCGGTAACGGTTATTGCACTCTCATCGTCGGCGTAGACCAGGAGGAGAGTGCTCGATGTGAACGGTGTCATCGGCGGTGCCGATCCGCCGGACATCGAAGAAGGTGGCAGCGGTGGTTCCATCGGTGCGATAGGCGCGGACAGGCTATCCTGCGCGGCGAGAAATCCCGGCAGGAAAGCGGAGATGAAAACGAGAAGCCCGATACATCGGTTCATACAACCCTCGTGAAAGAAAACTATATCTATTTCTCCGGTTTTTCAATCTGAAAGAGTCCAGCCGGTGGTGCGATGAAGAGCATTAATTGCACGGGCGTCGCCGCATCGTGACCGACTGAGGCGAATCTGATACTCTTTGAAGTGCAGATCGGTCGCGAAGATGATCATATCCAACCGTTCGAGTCTCTACGATATTCTCGACGTTGCAGTTTCCGTTTCGGCGGAAGAGATCCGAACCGCGTTCAGGAAGCTGGCGCTCCAACACCATCCGGACAAGAACAACAACAGCGAGGAATCCGCCGCCCGCTTCAAGCTCATCCACAATGCTTACATGGTCCTGTCCGTCCCCGCGACCCGGCAGGAGTATGATTCATATCTGCACACGAGCTGTGCCTTCCGGAGTTCCGACCGTCCGTCCGGAAGCCGGGCCCGTGATCCGCGGAACCCGGCGGTCTCCCGTTCGGGCGATTCGCTATCTGAAACCCTCGACCATCTGAACTTCATTATGTGGGATATCGAGGATATGCTGCAATCAGGGCCAGAACTCGATCGCCGATTTGGCGAGCTTACCGCGCGATCCTACCTCCTGATGATGCTCACATTCGTCGACAAATGGGTGCTCGATACGGCCGGCTTCCCGGACTATTTTTTCAAGGCGCGAGGTGTGTCGACTCCGCCGAATACCGGCGGAGTGCC
>DATKUF010000242.1:0-32068 GCA_035530755.1 Spirochaetia bacterium
GTAGGCGCTGACTCGGAAAGCCCATCGGTAGGTACCGACGTTGAAGTCAAACATCTTTTCCGGATACTTGCCGGTGAACAGCTGCGCCCACCACGAGATGAACATGAGCACCGCGGTCCCGATTCCGCGGAAGAAAAGACAGAATCCATGCGGGATCCCAACATAGATGACGCCGAAAAGAACACGCAGGATAAGGAGCCCACGGCTCAGCTTTTCCGGGTATTCAACGTCGACCTGGATCGCGGGGTGGGTCCCGTTTCGCCCGAACGCCGGATACTCGTCGCGGAGATTTGCCATTGCTGCACTCACACGAGTGCCCCATCGGATCACCGCGACCTGAAAATCGAACCATCCACGCGGGTATTTCCCGGTGAAAAGGACTGCCCAGAAGGCGAGAAACTGGAGAATTGCGGCCCAAATCGATGCGAAGAAAAGCATGAAGTAGTGCGGAATGCCGATGTAGATGGACCCGAACAGCAGTCGTAGAATCAGAAGGCCGCGGGAATAGGCGTCTTGGCGCGAAATCGTATACTGCATTCTACTCTCCTCTCGTAAGTCTTGGCTCTGGTCTACAACATTGCCCGCCGCACTGTCAATCAGCGAATTTGAAAGCGATCCGCTTGTGCCGCTGCGGCGAGTCTATGGAAGCGTCGAGTGAAACAGCGTATCGCGATGATCGACGCAGAGGTGAACGCCACGGAATTTCCGGTGTAGTTAGTATGGAGGAAAATGGAGTTGCCTGGTCGTTCACCCTGCTGGTTCGGGTCGGTCTCTTCGACATCGCGTCGGGGATGCGGAGATCTGCTTCCCTGTTCCTCAATGGGTTTTCGAACAGAATTTCATCGATGATCCCAACCTCCCAAACTCGGGCACTCTTTCGGTTTCGTATGGAAGTTACTTGACTTTCGAACGAAAACCGGCTAAAATCTTCGCAGGTCAATCATGATATTCAACATTCAGCGGTTTTCCACTCACGACGGTCCTGGGATACGCACAATAGTCTTTCTCAAAGGCTGTCCGCTGCATTGCGCGTGGTGCGAAAACCCGGAGAGTCAATCACCTGATCCGGAACTCATGTACGATTCGCGGTTCTGCATAGGCTGCCTCGAGTGCGTGAATGCGGCACAGAATGGCGAGATTGTTTGTGATTCGACCGGAGACTCGGAGGAATACGCGGATGTGCGCCCGGTAGTCGACCGCGAACGCGTATTGTTCGCGTCCGCGCTCCGCAATGTCTGTCCCACCGGCGCCCTGAGCGTAACGGGTGAAGAGCGGGAAATCGCCGATATCGTCGGCGAGGTTGAAAAGGATCTTGCGTTCTACGGAGAGACCGGCGGAGTGACGATCTCCGGCGGAGAGCCCTACATGCAGCCGCGGTTCACGCTCGATCTCATGCGCGCGTTGCACGGTCGGGGCCTGGACATCGCCGTCGAGACCTCGCTTCAGGCTTCGTGGACGGCTATTGAACCGACTGTCCCTTTGGTTTCAGTGTTTCTCGCCGATGTGAAACACGCGGACGTCGAGAAGTACCGGCTGGCGACCGGCGGTGACTTGAATGTGGTGATGCGTAACTTCCGCAAGCTGGAATCGCTCGGCGTCACTGTCATTGCGAGGATACCGGTGGTCCCGGGATTCAATGATGATGCGCAAGCGATGCATGCGATACTGCTTTTTGTCTCTTCACTCTCGAACGTAAAGGAAGTGAACTTTCTACCGTACCACACCCTTGGAAACGGAAAGTACGGACTGCTTGGCAGAGAATCTGGAATGAAGAGAGTTTCGAGCCCCCCGGCCGAACTCGTTGATCGATATCTGGAGACTGCGTTGGGCCTGGGACTTCAGGCCAGCATTGGAGGTTGACCGATGGTTGCAGCTGAACTCGAATTGCACGTAACGGACCGCATATCCGCGCTCAAAGAGAAGTTTCTGGATACGAAACCAACTCTCTGCGTGGAGCGCGCAGGAATCTACACGGAAGTCTATAAGACTCACGAGCACGAACCGATTGCCGTGAGGCGGGCAATCGCGCTTGCGGAAACCCTGAAACGCATGACCGTCCGGATAGACAGCGGGGAGCTCATCGTCGGCAATCAGTCGTCAACGCTCCGAGCGGCGCCGATCTTTCCCGAGTACGCGGTGGCGTGGATTCTTTCCGAGCTCGACGAGTTCGCAAACCGGCCCGGTGACGCATTTTTCCCTTCGGAGAAGGCGAAAGCCGAGCTGCGCCGGATCCTGCCCTACTGGAACGGCAAGACGCTCATCGAGAAGGGCAACGCGCTCCTTAGCGATGAAATGCGCAGCATCCATGATTCGGGCATCATTCGAGCAGAAGGAAATCTGACCTCGGGCGACGGGCACATAGCCGTAGATTTTCCGAAGATCCTGAGTCTCGGAATCGGCGCAATCCTGAATGAAGTGAAAGAAAGACAACGTCACACGGACATTTCGAATCAGACAGGTTTGCGACGCGAACAGTTCTATCGCGCCGTGATCATCACACTCGAAGCGGTCTCCGGTTTTATCCGGCGTTTCGAGAACCTGGCGAGAAGCGAGGCGAGCAATCACCTCGGAGACCTGCGTGCGGAGGAGCTGCTGCAAATCGCCGCGAATTGCCGAACGATCGCTCTCGAGCCTCCGGCGACCTTTTATCAGGCTCTTCAGCTGACCTACTTTGTACAGCTCGTCCTTCAAATTGAGAGCAATGGCCACTCGGTATCGCTCGGGCGTATGGATCAGTATCTTTTTTCCTTCTATGCGGCAGATCTCGAACAAGGAACCATAAGTCGCGAGACCGCTTATGAGCTGCTTCAGAACACGTGGATCAAATTGCTCGGAATCAGCAAAATCCGGTCGTGGTCCCACACGCGTTTCTCTGCCGGAAGCCCCTTGTATCAGAACGTCACAATTGGAGGACAGACGCCGGACGGAAGAGATGCAGTCAACGGTCTGAGCTACCTGATTCTCGATTCGGTTGCGTCGCTGAAACTGACCCAGCCAAATCTCTCGGTTCGTTACCACCGCGGAATGTCCGAGGACTTCATGGCGCGCTGTGTTGACGTTATCGCTCGTGGATTCGGTATGCCCGCTTTCAACAATGACCAGATAGTGATCCCTTCTCTCCTGAAACTCGGTGTTGAACCGGCCGACGCCTACGACTACTCGGCCATCGGCTGTATCGAAGTTGCCGTCCCGGGAAAATGGGGATACCGCTGCACGGGGATGAGTTTTCTCAATCTCATGCGAGTTCTCAACTGCACGCTGCGAAACGGGTACGATCTCGAATCGGACCGGACCTACTGTCCGGGGACGGGTGGACTGGCTGAAATGTCCTCCTTCGAACAGCTCATGAATGCGTGGGACCGCCAGATTCGATTCTACACTCGCGCTACCGTCGCGATCGACACCGCGGTCGACACGGCTCTGGAAGAGAACGTTCCGGACATTTTCTGTTCCGCGCTCGTCGACGACTGTCTGGGGCGCGGGGTGACGATTAAAGAGGGCGGAGCGAAATACGATTTCGTTTCCGGACTTCAGGTCGGGATAGCCAACCTGGGGAACTCACTTGCCGCAATTCGGAAGCTTGTCTTCGAGGAAAGGAGAATTGACGCTCGAGAGCTCCTTGCGGCGCTCGAGAGCGATTTCTCCGGCCCCGAAGGCGAGAAACTGCGGCAGATGCTCATAAACCGGGCGCCAAAATACGGGAATGACGACGACGCGGTAGATCTGCCGCTGCGAGATGCTTACTTCGGCTTCATCGACGAGCTATCTCATTACACGAACACTCGATATGGGCGCGGGCCGATTGGCGGTACTTACTTTGCCGGCACGTCGAGCATTTCGGCTAATGTGCCCTCGGGTGCCGCGGTCGGGGCGACCCCTGACGGACGGAAGGCGCGGACTCCGCTTGCCGAGGGATGCTCTCCGTCGTCGGGGACCGATCGTCTTGGACCGACCGCTGTATTCAAATCGGTGGGCAAACTTCCCACCGAGAAGATCACCGGTGGTGTTCTCCTCAATCAGAAGTTGTCACCTGCCGCCATTGCAAACAGCACCGATCGGCAGAAGCTCTCCTCTATCATGCGAACATTTTTCGATACGCTGAATGGCTGGCATGTTCAGTACAACATCGTATCGCGAGATACGCTTCTGGCGGCGCAGGGAAATCCCGCAGAATACCGGGATCTCGTCGTCCGTGTAGCCGGGTACTCAGCCTTCTTTGTGAGCCTTGCGCGGGACACGCAGGACGATATCATCGCGCGCACGGAGCACACGCTCGGGTAGCTGGGACCGGTGCAAACGGCGATGGCTCCCGGGCGACATCCGCGACATCAAACCGTGGATAGATAGTCGAAGTTCCCCGCAGCGCCGGTCGATCCGGATGAACCGGAGGCTGCAATCTGATCGACAGCGCCGCGCACTGCGGCTGGACCTTCGAAGAGTTCCACCGCGTGCCGGAATACCGCTTCGCCTCCCGGCGCAATTGTTGCCACTCGTCCTGCGCTCCGCTCAATTCGGCGCGGGTTTGGCAGGTCGGAGCAGGGGTTGAGACCCACGACATATCCGTCGGAAGTGGATGCGCATCGTTTCCATAGTATCGTATAGGGGAGCGTGCTCACCGAAAAACTCACGCGGGCAGCGAGAGTCTGTGCGCGATTCACGATCAGCTGGTGAGCGACGCCGCGGGCGTCGGCCCGCGCGCGGAAAAGGAAGACCTGTTCAGAGTATCCCGCGCTCGGACCCGGCAACTGGTTTAACTCGCCGATACCGGCGGCAGCGATCTCGTCCCGGGGCACTACCCGATCATAAGTTCCGAAGTACCTCCCACCGGCATCCAAAAACGGCGGCCCGAAGTTGGTGTGA
The DNA here is from genome assembly GCA_035530755.1 of Spirochaetia bacterium. GTDB lineage: Bacteria > Spirochaetota > Spirochaetia > DSM-27196 > DATKUC01 > DATKUC01. The sequence continues at coordinate 4,861 of DATKUF010000242.1, forward strand.
TAGAGCATCTCGTATTCGCCCGTGGTCGCGCCGCGGTTAACAAGCGTATCGACTATCTCGATACGCGGAGAATCGGGCCGAAGAGTCAGACTCGTTCGGAGAAGATAGTTCACGCCAAACACATTTTGCTCGGGCACATCCCCGAGAATAGTTGTGTACTCGTCGGTCGCAATGAGCTCGACGCGTGAAGCCGGAGTCCAACCTACCTTTCCGTGAAGCGGGAGGAAGACGCGCGCGCGGCTCCCCATATTATTTACTACCTCATCGTCTCCCATAGCGCCGGACCACTCGATCCCGCCGCGATTGAGGAACTCATTGAAACCGTAATGGCAACCCCTGCCCCCCAGATCGAAAAGATTGATGTAGTTCGGGTGGACAATCTCGTCGACGGGCGACCGCCATCCAAGGAAATGGGGCCCGAAACGGCCGTCGATGATACCCATGCCCCGAGTCGGGCAGATGCGAACCGAAACCGGGCCGTTCGACAATTCAATTATTTCCACGCCGGTCTGCCGGCCCCCGCTGAGTGTCCTCTTCCGACATCCGGCGGAAGAGCCAAGGCCGAGCTCTTCGCCGGAAATAGAGAAGTCCGATGTCGAAAACGATGAATGGCTGTCGGTTATAACCCAGGAACGTTGCACCTTGCACCGCCCTATCGAATGTAGGAAAGAAATTCTTTCTGGAGAGAAAGAATCGTGTCGAGTGTCTTCTCCGCCGAAGCCGCATTGTCTACAACCGGATCGACGAGCAGCGCCTGCAGCGCCAGCTCTCTTGAACCGGTCAGCACGGCCTCTACCGTCAGCTCATTTACCGCCACCTGATTGCGGAGCAATCCGGCGAATCCGATCGGGAGGCGTCCCAGTGGTACCCCGTGAACGCCTTTCCCGTCCACTGTCGCCGGGACCTCAACGACCATGTCCGGCGGAAGATTGTCGATCAACCCGTTGTTGGGAAGATTGACGGCAAGCTCCTGCTGTCCCGAGTTGGATAGAATTCCTTCGATGATGGGAATGTCTCGCCAGTATTCTATTTCGCGGGTACCCTGGATTCGGGATTCAGGCACCTGTTCGAGACACCATTTGCGGTAAAAATTGTAGAAATCGAGAATCCCTTTGTGATCCACCGAGGTGTGCGCCCACTGCAGGTACTCACCAAGATGGCTGTCCGTGGTTATGGGAAGAAGTCCGAATTTTTCAAGGATGACTTTGAAAAGCTCTCGCTCAGGCCATGTGCGCCGACGAATCTCGTTCCGCGCCTTCATATGCTCGACCGATATCCTGTCGTCGCGTGAAGCCGCGAGCATCTCTTTTGTTGCGCCGAGGTTCTCGTAGGATCCTTCCGGAAGGGATTCGAAGTATGCAGGCGCGTTGCTACGTATTTCGGGGTAGGCGTCCTTTCCGCTATCCCGGTAGTGTGCCGCAAGGAGCGCGCTGAAGTGGTTCAACCCTCCGGCCCTGACTTCCAGATTCGACCAGGGCGTGTTCAGAATCTTCGGAAGGTGCTCCATGAGCGACACGACCTCGTGGCAAAGGCCGATCGTTTTGAGTTGCGGAAACTTCCGGTGTATCGCGAGGGTGATCCGGGTCATCGGATTGCTCAGATTGAATACCCACGAGTCCGGGGAAAGCCGAACGATGTCGGCGCAGATCTCGAGGATTGGCGGGATAATTCGCAGGGAGTGAAAAAGTCCGCCGGGTCCACCGTTTTCTCCATAGACCTGATGAATGCCAAACTGCTGCGGGATTCGCCAGTCCTGTTCCCAGAGCTCGTATCGATTTCCCACCTCGATGGCAATTATGCAGAAATCTGCGCCACGAAGCGCCTCTTCCCGGTTGGTCGTCGCCAGAAGCGAGTAGGGGAGCTTCCGATCCGCAATGCGGCGGCGGGCGACTTGTTCAGTGCGTTCAAGCGCCCGTCCATTGATATCATGCAATACAATGGTGCTTCCTTCGAGTACTTTACTTTGCAGGATGTTACCGACAGATCCAAGACCGAACATGGCGCTGCCCGCGCCGATAAGAACAATTCGTGGAGCCATGGACTAACTACTCCTTACAATGTCCCGCCATCAAGCTCAGGATGAAACAGCTCGTAAGAATCCTAGAGAGGAGAAGCGAAACAGCCGACATTATCCGGGTCGGTGATCCAGCAAGTATCAATCGACAAACCGGGCCTGTCAACCATACTGCTATTTAAGATGGACCACTACACGCGCGGGATCGGAACCCAGCTTCCCGACGCCGCCGACTCGTAGGCGGACTCCATTACGAGCTGCGCGGCATACCCGTCCGCAAGCCCGGGTTCGGGCTCTGAGCCGGCGGCAATACTTCTCAAAAACCGGTACTGGTTTTCAGCGTGCATTCGGGTCCAGCCGAGAATCGAGCGTGCCGGTGGGATCTGTGCACCGGGAAAACTTGCGGCAGTCTCGAGCCTTGTCCAGCCTGCGCCCGCGGCGGCGTCCGTGCGGGCGGCGTTGTAGAAGTAGAGCCAGTTGGCGTCCATGAGGTCAAACTTGAGGGCTCCGCGTTTACCTTCGATTCGCATGGTCAGGTCGTCGAGCGAACCGGTTGCAAAACGGGAAACTTCGATTGTGCCCATCGATCCGTCGGCGAGCCTTGCCTGCATCCAGACTGCGTCATCCACCGTAACCGGGCCTTTTTCCTGAGAACCGGGTCCAATCGGCCGCGAACCGACAAAGGTCCGTGTCGTTGCGAAGACCTGAGCGAAATCGGCAATGAGATAGCGTGCAAGATCGATCACGTGAGATCCCAGATCGAAAAGTGCGCCGCCACCTGAAAGCTCTTTCCGTGTTCGCCAGGAAAGTGGCCGGGAATCGTCCTGGTAACCGGTGTGCAGATAATTGAACTGGAAGTTATAGATTTCCCCCAGCGCGCCTTCCTTAATGAGCTGTTTCGCCCGGGCGATGGCCGGAATGAACCGGTAGTCGAAAGTCATGCCCACGTGGGCCCGGGAGTGCTCGGCGGCAGCAGCGATTTCCCGCGCTTCATCCATGTCGACACAAAGCGGCTTCTCGCAATAGATGTGTTTTCCTGCGTCGAGCGCGGCGCGTATCGCCGACTTGTGGGCGAAGTTTGGAAGCGAACAGTCTATGACCGTTACATCGGGATCCGCGATGAGCTCATCGACCGACGTGTATGCTCTGGCGAATCCGCCCTCCCTGGCGGCCTTCGCCGCGCTTTGCGCATTCGTCGTGCACACGGCGACGGACCGAATTTCCGGCAGTGCCCCGGGATAGTAAAAGGGAATGCTTCTGTAGGCAAGCGTGTGCACCTTTCCGATCGATCCGTATCCTAGCTGCCCAATCCCGATCTGTTCGCTCATTGTTCCCTATTCCGTTTATGACTTGAGGCCGGCGGCCGTCCGATGCCTGGACGCTGCCTCCTCGAGAGAGCCTCGCAGGTTCTGCACCGCCCTGGCGATATCTCCGTTTCCCGGTTTGAACTTTCCCTTTGGTCCCTTCATAAGGGGTGATGAGAACTCACCCACGGTCATTCCCATTTCCACGAAACGATCGACGTTGCCGGTGTTCAATCCGCCGTCCTCCATGAGATCCACAGTCGATTCGACTCCGGCGTCCACTATCATCCGGTGAAGACGCGCGATATTTGAATACATGATCTCATCGAGGGTATGCGGGCTTTTCGCGCCGGTCGTGGGGTTCCAGAACGGCGCTTTGCATTCGTATTCGACAATATCGACAAGCGGGATGTACTGTTCAAACGCGACGATCGGAGTTCCCTGCCACGCCCAAACCCCAACCTTCAGGCCGAGCGTTTCCTTAATGAACAGGAGATGCTGAACGAGCATTTCGCCCGTCGTCTCGATCGGCAGACTGATAAGATCGGCGCCAAGGTCTTTGAGCTGGCGGTAGAGGTCCACCGTCGGGCGCATCATCTGGAGCTGGACTTCGATTTCGAGCTTCGTGTGCGGGCGGATTCCTTCGAGGATATCGATACCACCGCGCGGGGCGGCGAAGTCCATGTATTTTCCGTCGCGCATTTCGATATGGATCCAGTCGGCACCGCCGTCCTCCAGCTCACCGACCACTGCCGCAAGGTTGCCGTAGTCCGCCCAGAAGAGCCCGGCGGCAATTTTGACCTTCTTGTCGACTCTTCCGATCGATCCGAGTTCGCTCATAAATCACCCCTGAGATTCAAAAATACCGCGTTGGTTTCATTAGTCAAGATAAAAATTGTTGAATTGTGCCAGAAACACCGACACATGAAGTTCATTGACTTTCAAACGGAGGAATCGTAGAGTGACTATCGGGGGCGCCGGTCGGCACCCCCAATCTCCGACCTCAGACCAGGCCTCCGGGAGGAGTTCCGATGGGCGAAAAGGTACTTTGCGGTGTAGATATAGGCGGGACAAAGCTGTCGGTCGGGCTTGTCACTCCCGGCGGACGTCTCATCGACTCCACTACAACGCGCGACCACGTTAGGAAGACTCCGGAAGAGATAGTAGCGCAGATAGAGTCCTTCGTGCGGAAACTCCTCGATCGAAACCGGCTTTCGGAAGCCGATATTGGAGGCGTGGGAGTAGGAACGGCAGGGCATTTGCGTTACCGCGACGGCGTCCTCATCACTATGTCGAACCTGAAAGGGTTCCGGGATTTTCCGATTCGCGACCGGCTCCAGTCCTGTTTTACGGCGCCGGTCTACGTCGACAACGATGCGAATGCGCAGGCCTTCGGCGAGTTCAAGTACGGTGCGGGTACCGGGTTTTCCGATATGGTGTTCATAACTGTCAGCACACAAATCGGCGCCGGCATAATTCTCGATAGTCGTCTTTTTCGCGGGATGACCGGGACTGCCGGCGAGATAGGCCACACCATAGTCGAGCCCGGAAGCGACCTTATCTGCCCATGTGGGAACGCCGGATGCCTCATCGCGGTTGCCTCTGGTGTCGCCCTACCCGCATCAGCGCGAAAGAAGGTGGAATCCGGCATGAGCTCTCCGCTTTTCGCCGGCAAAAACTTCGATTTCTCGGCGGTTACCGGCGAACTCATCAAGCAGGGGCTCGAGACCGGGGACGAATTGTGCGTTTCGATTGTCGATGATTTTGCCAGGTACATCGGTATCGGGGTCTACAACGTCTTCCAGATTTTCAATCCGAGAGCGATCGTGCTCGGAGGTGGACTGTTGAGCTGGGGTGATGTATTCTTCGACGGAATCACTACACGATTCAAATCACTTGCCAGAGAGATGGTGTTCGACGACGTTGCAATCGTCCGGGCGAAGATCGGGCCACATTCCGGTGTCATCGGAGCGGCATCTCTCGCACTCGAGGAAGCATGAACGATCGACAGAGCAGAATTCTTGGCATTCTGGCATCGGGTGATCAAACCTCGGTCAACGATCTATCGCGTGAGCTCGAAGTTTCGTCGGTCACCGTTCGCCAGGATCTCAACTACCTGGAGAAAGAGGGGCTTTTGCAGCGGGTCCACGGCGGAGCGGTTCTTCGGGGTCCGGACGACATTACAAGCAGGCTCGGTGTCAATTATGAGAAGAAGATCGTAATAGCCCGCGAAGCGGCGAGCCTTGTTGAAGACGGCGAGACGATATTCATTGAATCCGGATCCATCAATGCACTCCTTGCCAAAGAGCTCATGAATCGAAGCAGTCTGACCGTGCTCACGACCAACGTGTTCATAGCGCGACAGCTTCGCAAAGCAAAACACGTCCAGGTTGTCCTGATGGGCGGTGTATATCAGCACGAGAGTGAGAGCGTCGTCGGTCAGCTTACAAAGGCGTGTATCGAGCAGGTTAATTTCGGCAAGTCCTTCGTCGGAGTCGACGGGTTCTCGCCGGAAGCAGGCTTCACCAGCAGAGATATGATGCGGGCCGAGATCGCGGCCGAGGTGATTTCCCGGAGTCGGGGGGCCTACGTTCTCACCGACTCGAGCAAATTCGGGAGGAGCGAGTTGCGCAGGATCTGCGAGACCGGTTCCGTGGCCTGCGTTATCACCGACAAAGGTGTCCCGGAGGAAAGCCGGGCGTTTCTGGTCGACAACGGTGTTGAGGTGCTTGTCGTGTAGCGACAATCTCCCGCGCCGCTGTTTTCAGACCACCGTTTCCTTTATGTGTTCGGCCGCGCGAAGTGCCTGGGCGAGTATTGTGAGCGAAGGGTTGACCGCGCCCGACGACGGGAAGAAACTCGAATCGATGACATAGAGATTCTCAACATCGTGCGTGCGGCACCACTGATCGAGAACGGAAACCCCCGGATCGCTGCCAAAGCGGACAGTTCCGCACTGATGCTGGATTGCGCTCGCTCCGCGTCGGTCGACAATGCAGATTGGATAGCCCGCGCGGTGCATCATCCGTTTCGCATTCTTCAACAGTTTCCGGTGGGACGCTATGTTCGTGAGTCGGCGAGTCAGGCTTATTCGCCCCTCGTCGTCAGTAGTCACCCGATTTTCCGGGTTGGGGAGATCTTCGCTCATTACCCACAAATCCACGCTCCGCTCGGCGATTGCCCGGGGAAACAGCCGCAGAACCAGTTTTGGCTTTCTCTTCAGCATCTGCGCTTTGACCTTTCCGCGCATCTGGATAGCACCAAGCGGAGCTCCGTCGACGGAATGGTCACCGTTGTAGAAATCGTGGATGGCGAGTGTTTTCTGGAAGTTGGTCGGATTCTTTCGTCGCGTCGAGAGCGCCAGAATCACGCTGTTGTTATGCGACATGAAATTCCTGCCCACCTGGCCGCTGGAGTTTGCAAGTCCCGTCGGGTGCCTGTCGTTCTTCGAACGCAAGAGGAGCGCCGCCGAATTGACTGCGCCGGCGGAGACTATGAAAGTGCCCGCTTCCACAACAACGTCCTGCCCGTTGCGCCGGACGCGTGCCCTCACGACACGCTTACCGGACTCGTCGGTGTCGAGCCGGTCCACGTAACTGTTGGTCCACAGGTTGACGTTTGGTGTTTTTTTCAGAAGCAGGGGGCGGAGTATCCGGTTCTCGGCGTCTCCCTTCGCCCGAACCATACAGGGAAACCCGTCACACGGGCTGCCCTTCTGACAGCGTCCCTTCGGTCCCTGATCAATTGCGAGAGGCAGATGAATAGGGTGTAGACCCTGCGATCGAAGCTGGTCGGCGAGCCTCTCTATTTCCGGCTCGTGCTCGATCCGTGGAAGTGGAAATGGGCCGCGCTCCGGCTCGGTCGGATCTTCCCCCACTTCGCCGCGAACGCCGAGAAGAAGCTCGGCCTGGTCATAGAACGGGGCAAGGGTTTCATAGGGGAACGGCCAGTCAACGGTGCTTCCTCCGCTGTGCAGACGCGATGCAAAATCTTCCTTCCGAAGACGCAACGCAGCGGCGCCGTATACTTTCGAGTTTCCTCCGACGTTGTAGTAGATCCGCGGATTAAATGGATTTCCGTGACCGTCGTACCAGACTTCATCGGCATCGTACCGATGCTTCTCGGCAACCTCGGATATGTCCCAGTTCTGTTTCTCCTGCTTCAGATAGTCGCCGCGCTCGAGAATGAGAATCTGCCGGCCGGTATCCTTCAGGACATGCGCTGCTGCGGCGCCGCCCATTCCCGATCCAATAATCACAAAATCGAAATAGTGTTTCTCGTCCATGATAATCCCGGACAAGGATAATACACTGAACCACACGAAATCTACCAGCTAAACGCAAACAGTTGTCAGCATCGAGCGGTGTTTTCCTGACTGTCGAGGGAATACTTGCCTCAACAGGCAAGCCGGTCCGGATCGAGCTTGAGCAGGAGACGATTCAAGCCATAGGTGACGCCGAACGCTCTGCCGAAACGGCGACGCGCGTACCGACGGTCACCACATCCTGCCGCCGTAATAAAGTCGAGCTCACGCGCAAAGGGGCTCGATAGTCTCATGTTCGTGAGCGACCTTGCAATTCACGGCGAATCCGCTCAGGTTGCTTGGGCTGGACGCCGGTGAGTTCGCCGCTATCGGTCAGAATCCTGACATAGTACTTTTGGACTATGAGCGCGGTGAGGAGAGACTCGAGGTCCGTAAGACGGTTCTTGACGGGCGCGTGATTGAAAGTCCAAATAGAATCTTATAGTCTATTCAGGTTAGATAAAGTGTATCGGAATATTTTAATTTAGTTTTTATTGACGTCTCAATCATTCCACACTAAGTTTTTTTCAGCAGAAGGTGAACACTAGCTCGTTCGCCCGCGGGCTGCTGAGCAGAACAAAACGATCACCGGAACTAAGGAGAACGTTATGATTCGCAGATTGCGTTCGATATCGCTCCTCGCGGTATCACTATTGCTCGCCAGTTCGCTGGCATTCGCTAACGGTCAAAAAGAGTCGCAAGCCGCTCAAGGCAGCTCGCAGCCCGTAAAAATCGGACTCGTCGTCAAGACCCTCACCAATCCATACTTTGTCACTATGATCGACTCCGCAAAGAAATACGCCAAAGAACAGGGCGTCACACTGCTGACCGGTGCCGGTGCGTACGACGGAGACAACGCGGGACAGATAAGCGCCATGGAGAATATGGCAAGCGCAGGCGTAAAGGGCATTCTCTTTACACCGAGCAACAGCACGGCGATTGTGCCTACTGTGCAGAAGCTGGAGAAACAGGGAATAGTGATGATCGCGCTCGATACCGCGACGACACCCCAGGATGCAACCGACGGGTTTTTCGCTACGGACAATGAACAGGCCGGTCAGTTGATCGGTGAATACGCGAAAGCGGCGATGGCGGGAAAGAAAGCCGTTATCGCGATCCTCGACGGAACTCCGGGCAGCACGGTAAGCCAGAAGCGGCACGACGGATTTTTGAAAGGGTTCGGGATTCAAGAGGGTGATCCTTCGATTGTCAGCGAACAGGCGACGAACGGAGATCAGTCGAAGGCTCTGACCGCAATGGAAAACAGCCTCACGAAAGATCCGAACATCAACCTGGTCTACACTATTAACGAACCAGCCGGATTCGGCGCGTATTCAGCCCTGAAAAAGGCAGGAAAGGCGAGTGACGTGATGATCGTATCGATTGACGGCAGTTACAACGGTATGAAAGCCGTCCAGTCCGGGGAGTTCGCTGCGGATTCCATGCAGTTCCCGGCGAAGATGGCTCAGATGGGAATCGACGCCATTATCAAGTACGCGAAGACAGGGACAAAACCCTCCGGCTACGTGAATACCGGTGTACAACTCATTACCGATAAACCGATGCCCGGGCTCGCGAGTAAAGACTCTACGTGGGGGCTTCGGAACGCGTGGGGTGCGGCGTCCGAGAAGAAGTAGACGGCCAACGAAGCAAGTTGCCGCGAGCAGCGGTCGTCCTTTCGCGGCGGCCGCTGCCGCGTTCACCCACGACGCGGCGCGGAGAGGTGAGGGATGAACATGGCAGACGAACCTCGGACAAACGCATTGAGTATAAGGCGCCGGGTGCGCAACAGGGTGGCGCACGCATTCACCCTGCCGGGTGTCGGCGCGTTTACTGCGCTTGTGCTCGCGTGCATCTACTTTTCGTTCAACTCCCAGGAGTTCCTGACAGGGCATAATTTTTCGCTAATCCTGCAACAGTCAATGGTCATCGGTGTGGAGGCAATCGGCCAGACGCTCATCATCCTGACCGCCGGCATCGATCTGTCGAACGGGACGGTCATGGCGTTCGGCTCGGTTATCATGACAGGCCTCGCAGTGAACAGCGGAGTGCCGCCGTTCATCGCCCTGATAATAGGATTTCTGGTGACGATGGGCTTCGGACTTCTAAACGGCGCGCTTGTTACGCAGATCCGATTGCCGCCGTTCATCGTTACCCTTGGTGTGCTCAACATAACCCGGGCCCTTACCCTGATTTACACGCTGAGCATCATCACCGGCCTTCCGCCGCTCATGACGGCCGCCGGCAACACGTTCAACATCGGCCCCACCGGGGTTACATACGGATCGGTGCTTATGGTCATTCTGTATCTTGTCATGTATTTCGTCCTGAAGGAGACGGCCTGGGGACGCCACGTCTACGCCATCGGCAACAACCCGGAGGCTGTCCGCCTCGCCGGTATTTCAAAAACGCGGCTGCTGCTCAGCGTTTACGGACTTGCCGGCCTTTTCTATGGAATAGCTGGTCTTCTGCTTGTCGCGAGAACAGGAGTCGGCGACCCGCAGGCTGGACTCAACGACAATCTCAGCAGCATAACGGCTGTTGTCCTTGGCGGCACGAGCCTGTTCGGCGGCCGGGGGAACATACTGGGAACGCTGGCAGGAGCGCTGATCATCAGTGCGTTCAATAACGGACTGGCGCTCATGGGCGTCCAGGAGATAGTCCAGGTGCTCATTACCGGGGTGCTGGTTATTCTCGCTGTGTCGGTCGACCAGATGTCGCATCGGGGGCTGGAATGACCAGCGATACCGAGAAACCGGTCCTTTCGGCAAGAGGGCTCAAGAAGTCGTACGGGCAGGTAGTGGCTCTCGACGGAGTCAACTTCGAGCTATATCCCGGGGAAATTCTTGCGGTTATCGGGGATAATGGGGCGGGGAAATCGACGCTCATTAAGATTCTCGCCGGAGCCCTGCGGCCGGACGAAGGTCATCTTTTCGTGGGAGACGAGGAGGTGTATTTTCACAGCCCCATTGATGCCCGCCGTTACGGGATTGAAACAGTCTATCAGGACCTTGCACTGGCTTCGGAACTCAATATTGCGGAAAACCTTTTCCTCGGGCGGGAGATGCGCAGGTCGGGAATCCTTGGCTCCGTGCTTCGGATCCTCGACAAATCCAGGATGCAGCAGAACGCAACCGACTTCATGCGTGATCTGAAGATCGGAATTCAATCAATGGACCAGAAGGTGAGAACTCTCTCGGGCGGACAAAGACAGGGCGTGGCGGTCGCCAGAAGCGCGGCCTTTGCGACGAAAGTCGTGATAATGGACGAGCCTACCGCGGCTCTTGGCGTCAAAGAGTCGGCAATGGTGGTCGATCTGATCCACCAGGTCCGCGAACGCGGCCTGCCGGTCGTGCTCATCAGTCACAGCATGCCGCAGGTGTTCGAGCTTGCCGACAGGATCCACATCCAGCGGCTCGGGCGGAGAGTAGCGGTAGTCCGCCCGGCCGAGTGCTCGATGTCGGATGCCGTTGCAATTCTCACCGGTGCGAAATCGGGAAATGAAGAGGCGTAGTCACAGCGACGCCTTCAGGGCTTGTACGAGTCGATCGACGTTCTCTTCCCGGGCCGTATGCCCCATGAGACCAATTCGCCATATTTTCCCTGCAAGCGGCCCAAGTCCCGCGCCGATTTCTATCTTGAACTCACTGCGCAGCCGGGAGCGGACTGCGGCTTCGTCGACTCCTTCCGGAACGAGAACCGAGTTCAACATGGGGAGTCGATATTGCGGATCCACAAGCAACGAAAGGCCGAGAGTCGAAAGGCGTTCGACGAGGTACTCATGATTTCGGCGGTGCCGGTCGAACACCGCAGTCTCGCCCTCTTCCAGAATGAGCTGCGCGGCGCGGTAGAGCGCATAGATCATGTTTATGGGTGCCGTGTGATGGTAGACTCTCCGCGCACCCTCCCAGTACTGCATGATCATTGTCATGTCGAGGTACCAGTTGGGAACTTTGGACTTACGAGAGCGTATCTTTTCGATCGCCCGGTCTGAAAACGTAATGGGAGCGAGCCCGGGGGGACAGGAGAGACACTTCTGGCTACCGCTGTACAATGCGTCGATGCCCCATTCGTCGCACCGCACCGGGATGCCGCCCAGACTGGTCACCGCGTCCACGAGGTAAAGCGCCCCGGATGCGTTCACCATTGTTCCGATCTCTTCAACGGGATTTCTAACCCCCGTCGAGGTTTCGGCGTGGACAACGGCAACAATCCTGTAGGCCGCATTTTTCAGTTTTTCCGCCACGATCTTCGGCACTACCGGTGTACCCCACTCGAACTCGATCAGGTCCACCTCCGCTCCCAACCGACCGGCGACATCCTGCATGCGCTTTCCGAACACGCCGTTGATGAGTATCAGGACCCGGTCTCCCGGTTCGATCAGGTTCACAAATGCGGCTTCCATACCGGCGGACCCGGTGCCCGAAATCGGAAGCGTCAGCCGGTTCTTCGTGTGAAGCAGTGTCCGAATCGAACCTGAAAGCTCGTCCATAATTTCGATGAACTGAGCATCCATGTGGCCGAGCGTAGGACGCCGCAGCGCCTCATAGACCTTCTCGGGAACACACGAAGGTCCGGGTCCCATGAGCAGCACTTCGTCTACCTTTGCGAGCAGATCTTGCATGTGGTGGTCTCTCCTTTGATCCTGTTTCGTCTATCTTATCACGCAAGAACCAACTCGAAAACCGATCCGTTCCGATCTCGAACAGTGCATTTTTACCACCCAATCAGTACGTTATTCCCCCTTTTCGGATTTTCAAACATCGATTATCCTGAATAGGTAACGCCTTGTGAGCACGTCTGCATCCGAGGAGAGAACGAAAGTAGTTGACATTCGGATGAATCGGTATATGATGTTTCATAGTTACAAATGAAACCAATGAGGTTTCATTTGCAATGAAGTACTAATGGAGGTACGAAATGACGATGATGAAGAGGGCTTTGGCCGTCGGATTTGCGTTGCTCGTGTCGGTCGCCTTTGGCGTATTCGCCAACGGAGCGAGCGAGCAGGGATCGAGCAGTCAAGCGACCGCAGCGGGACAGGTAAAAGCTGCGTTCATTGTATCCAACATGGCCAACGAGTCGCAGGCGTTTTCGGCGAAGCAGTTTCTGAAGTTCGGAGCCGAATATGGCTTCGACATGTACACGTTCGATGCGAAGGGCGATACACAGGCGGAGTCGCAGATCGTTACGAATTGTATTGCCCAGAAGTTCAAGGTCATTTTTCTCAACCCGAATGATATCAACGCTATCGTCCCGAGCCTGATAAAGGCGAAGCAGGCGGGATTGATTGTCGGTATGTTCTCCTCCGACCTCTCCCCGGCGAACCAGCAATACCGCGACTTCTACGCGGGCGTCAATGACACCATGGCCGGTCAGCAGGCCGCTCAAGCCTTCATAAAGCATTTTCCGAACGGCGCAAACATCGTTGAGATCGGCGGCCAGGCGGGCCACGATGCGCAGATCAAACGGCACGACGGCTTCAACGGCGACAAGGGTATCAAGGGCAGCAATATCCATGTTCTCGACTATCAGGCGTGCCAGCAGTGGTCGACCGACCAGGCGCAGACCATCATGGAAAACGACATCGTCAAGTACGGCAAGCAGATCCAGGGTGTCTTCGTCCACTGGGACAACGGTGCCACGGGCGTCATTCAGGCAGCGAAAGCCGCCGGCCTCACGGGCCTCTATATTGTCGGCGTCGACGGAAACCGCGCGGGCTACTATCAGGTCAAGAGCGGCGATCAGGCTGTCAGCATCGCACAGGATTTCGTGGTCATGACCAAGAAGGACCTCGAGCTTGCGAAAGCCGTCGTAGCAGGGCAGAAGGTCGATCCGATCAACTTCGTGCCCCTCACGGTAGTTGACAAGGATACGATCGCCTCGTTCGATCCCCCCGAGTGGTAAAAGTATATTAGCGTAGAGGGTCTGTTCCGCTTTCCGGCGGAACAGACCTTGATCTTAAATCTCAGCCGAGGATTGGTCCATGGAAACCGGTAGCGCGGAAGTCATTCTGTCAATCAGGGGCGTAAGCAAGTCCTTTCCTGGAGTCAAAGCACTGGACAACGTGTCGATCGACATTGCGCGGGGAATGGTCCACGGTATCGTGGGCGAAAACGGAGCCGGCAAATCGACCCTGATGAAGATCCTGTCCGGCGTCTACCAGAAGGACAGCGGCACGGTCATTTTTGATGGCCGACAGATCGAGCATGTCACTCCGCACCAGTCTATGCAGAGCGGATTGGCGATCATCTACCAGGAGCTCAATCTCGTCAACACTATGAGTGTGGGCGAGAATATCTTTCTTGGCCGTTTCAAGGAGATGAAGGGCATGCGCGGCACGCACGCCGCTGCGCGGAAACTCCTCGAAAGCATCGCAAGCAAAGTCAGCACTACCAGACTGGTATCTGAGTTGAGCATGTCGGAAAAGCAGATGGTCGAGATCGCCAAGGCGCTCTCTTTCAAGTCGAAGCTCATCATCATGGATGAGCCGTCGAGCAGCCTCACCGCCGAAGAGATGGTGGAGCTGGTCAAAATCATCAGGCATTTGAAGACCCAGGGAATCTCGATCATCTATATCAGCCACAAGCTGGACGAGATATTTGAGTTCTGCGATGTAGTCAGCGTGATGCGCGACGGCCGCGTCATTGATACAAAACCGAAGACCGAGTTCTCACGCAGCGAGCTTATCACGAAGATGGTGGGCCGCACGATCGAGAATGAGTATCCCCCCCGACCCCAGGCCGTCGGAGAGGTGTTGATGGAGGTTCGTTCGATCAATACCCAGAAATTGCACGATGTCTCTTTCACTCTTCGCGAAGGCGAAATTCTCGGTTTTGTCGGACTGGTCGGTTCCGGCCGAACCGAAATAGTTCGCGCCCTCTTCGGCGCGGACCGGGTCAAGGGTCACCAGGTTATGATCAGCGGAAAACCTGTCAACATCCGAAATCCGAAGGGAGCCAAGGACGCGGGGCTGGGATTTATCCCCGAGGACCGGAAGCTTGAGGGTCTGGTGCTACCTTTTTCGGTGGAGTCGAATATCTCCATGGCCAGCATCGATAGATTCAGCAGGTTCGGATTTATCAGGAAGTCCCTCGAGAAAGGGATCGGGGCACGGCAGGTAGCGGCTCTCGACATCAGGACGCCTTCGACCAGGGTGCCCGTAGGGAATCTCTCCGGGGGCAATCAGCAGAAATGTATCGTCGGCCGCTGGCTTGAAATTTCACCCAGGATCTTCATCATGGACGAGCCGACGAGGGGTATCGACGTCGGAGCCAAATACGAGATTTATAGCTTGATGAAGAAGATCGCCGAGAACGGCGGGTCGATCATTCTCATCTCATCGGAGCTTCCCGAGGTACTCAACATGAGCAACCGGGTCTTGACGATATTCGAGGGCCGGATCACCGGTGAGTTCGATCCCCAGTCGACTCCTACCGACACGATCATGGCGGCCGCCCTTGGACTTGCGCCCGGCCTTGCGGGAGGGGCCACGTGAACACCCAGGTAATCAACCGCGCGATAAAAGGTACGGGTTCCGTCCTCCGGGAGTACCTGGTGCTGGTGATGATTGCGGTTCTTGCCGCAATCACGGCGATTGTCGAACCGAAGTTCGTTTCCGGCGCAAATCTGGTCAACATCATGCGCCAGTTCGGGCCCCTCATCATGGTGTCCCTCGGCATGACCTTCGTGATCCTCGGCAATTTTATCGATCTTTCGGTTGCCGGGACTATAAACCTGGTAGCCGTGGTCACGATCTCCCTCATCCAGCCCTTCGGTCAGATTCCGGCACTTCTCATGGGACTTACGCTCGGTGCAGTATGCGGCGCGCTGAACAGCGTGGTCATCCTCACTTCGGGTGCCCTTACCCAGGCGGAAGCGCTATTCCTGACCTTCGGCATGAGTACCGTCTATTCGGCCATCGCCCTTCTCTACAGCGGCGGCACAACCATGCATTTCTGGGACATCACGAAGAGCAAGTCGGTGTTCGAGGCCATCGGTTCGGGAAGTATTGGTCCGATATCGATCTCGTTCGTGATCTTTCTGGTGCTGCTTGCGGCGCTCTGGATCTTCCAGTCGCAGACGAAGGAGGGGCGGGCGATCAGACTTACGGGGGGGAACAAGACCGCGGCCCGGCTTGCGGGAGTGCGAATCAAGCGATCGATTGTCGTGATCTACACAATTGGTGGTTTCATGGCCGGTGTGGGTGCCATTGTCCTCTTCTCGCGCATCACCACGGCCGCGCCGGTTATCGGAGCCGGTTATGAAACCAACGCGATCCTTTCTGTCGTCGTCGGAGGGACGACACTGAAGGGTGGCAAGGGCAGCGTGCTCCGCACGGTAATGGGTGTCCTTCTCATCATCCTCATGTCCAACTGCCTGGATCTTCTGGGCGTCTCGACATACCTGCAGGTTGCGGTCAAAGGTGCGATCCTGGTCTTTGCAATCTGGCTCGACAACCGCAAGCAAGTGTAGGAGATGCTGCGATGAACACGTTAGGAATCGGAGCTTCGCTCTTTAGGCTGGCAACGAAACAGAAGGCATTCATCGCCATTCTTGTGATGCTTGTCATCATGGTGTTTTCCGGCACGGAGTTCTATACCGCCTACAACCTGCTCGATATGCTCAACTCGACCTCGATCCTCCTCATCCTGGCCTTCGGAGTCACACTTACCATCATTTCGGGAGGTTGCGACCTTTCGATAGGCGGGATCCTCGTTGTATCCGGCATCCTCGCGATCAAGCTGATGGACTACATGGCCCTCAGCTGGGCGATCTTTCTCGCGGTGCTTTTCGGTGCGGTGGTCGGTGCAATCAATGGTTTCCTGGTCGTTCACCAGAGGACCGAGCCCTTCATCATCACCCTCGGTACGGGATTCCTCTTAACCGGAGTCGCCCAACAGCTCACCAATGCGCATCCGGTCCCCGCGAAGAATCCCGCATTTATGATGATCGGAAACGGAACCGTCCACGGTATTCCGAATCTTGTGATCATCACGGTGGTTCTCTTCGTGCTGTTCTTCTGGCTGATGCGTTATACGCAGTTTGGACGAAACCTTTATGCGATAGGCGGCGACTACGAGGTCGCCCTCTACTCGGGCATCAATGTCATCCGGACCAAGTGGCTGGCCTTCGTGATCTCTGGTGCCGCGGCCGGATTAGCCGGCGTCCTTCTGTCGGCTAAGCTCAATACCGGTTCCTCGATCTACGGGGAATTGACCGCCCTGGTGGTCAACTGCGGAGTCGTCGTCGGCGGCACGTCGTTCGCGGGCGGGATAGGCGGCATCCCCCAGTCGGCCCTGGGCCTCCTGGTCTTCGGCATGCTCGACAACGTCATGAACATGCTGACGATCACCTCCTACATCCAGGTCCTACTGAAGGGAGCTGTGATCGTTGCCATCATCTGGCTCGATTGCTTCGGCCAGAAGCGCAGGCGCGAAACGGTATAGCCGAGCGCGACCCGCGGCGTGGTAGCCTCGTTGTTTTCCGGCGAGGGATGGAGAACTCAATGAATGATTCCGTACTCGGGACGATAGGTGAGCTTGCGAGCACATCCAGAATAGGTATGCTGAAGCAGCGGATGCTTGATGAGCCGCGTTTCCTTTCTATTGAACAGGCCCGGATCGTTACCGAATACTACAAGTCCAACCCGGAGGAGCCGCGCAACATCCAGCGCGCCGGCTCTTTCGCAGAAACCCTTCGCAGAATAGAAATACGTATAGACTCGCTGGAACTCATAGTAGGCAACCGCACGTCAGGTGTTCGCGCGGGTGTCGTATCGCCGGAAGCGGGCATCTCCTGGGTAGACGATGAGATCGAGCGCTTGAGCGAACGCCCGCAGGACAAGTTCGAGGTGCGCTCCGCGGACGTCGATAGATTCCGCCAGGAAATATTGCCATTCTGGAAGGGCAAGTCTTTGGAGGACAGGGTAAAGGCCGCACTCGGGGAGGAACTTTCCGCGATCGGTAAGGTCGCGAAAATAAACCAGACCGACCATTCGCAGGGTCACATCTGCCCGGACACCGCGGACTGGCTTGCCAGGGGCCCACGGGCCATCTACGCCGGGATCCTCGAAAAACAGAAAACTGCAGCACCGGTCTCCTGCGATTTTTATCGCGGCATGGCGATCGCCCTTGCGGGCGCGCTGGAGTTCATCGGGCGATACGCCGAGCTCGCGGGCCGGATGGCCGCGGGCGAGGTTTCAGCGGAAAACAGAACCAATCTCACAGAGATCGCCCGCGTCTGCCGCAAGTTGACGATGGAGCCGCCGTCGAGCTTTCGCGAGGCCGTGCAGTCCCTCTGGTTCCTCTTCGTGCTGTTGCATGCAGAATCCAATGCATCTTCCTTCTCCCCGGGCCGGGCGGACCAGTACCTTTACGGATACTACGAAAACGACATAGCTAAGGGACTCCTTGATCGGGCTGCCGCGCTTGAGATCATCGAGTCACTCTGGCTCAAGTTCAACCAGATCGTCTACCTCCGGAACTCAAGCAGCGCCAGGTATTTCGCGGGCTTCCCGATTGGCTTCAACGTTGCCATCGGTGGACTGGACGAGCTGGGCGAAGACGCAGCGAATGAACTTTCCTATCTCTTTCTCAAGGCGCAAGCCCACATCGGGCTCCCGCAGCCCAACCTGTCGGCCCGCCTGTCGGAGAAATCCTCGCAGAGTTTTGTCCAGGAATGCGCGAGGGTCATCGGCCTCGGGTCCGGGATGCCGCAGGTGTTCAACGACGAGAGCATCGTTCCCGCGCTCATGGCGCGTGGCATATCGCGGGAAGACGCGCTGAACTATGCGATCGTCGGCTGCGTCGAGCTGACGACGCACGGAAACGCCCTCGGCTGGAGTGACGCTGCCATGTTCAATATGGTCAAGGCGCTCGAGTTGACCATCAACAACGGTATCTGTCTGCTTAGCGGAAAGCAGATTGGACTGGATCTTGGCTCGCTCGAAGACTACGAGAGCTATGAAGCACTCGAGGCGGCTTTCGAGAAACAGATGGACCATTTCATCGAAAGGATGATCAAGGCCTGCGACAGAGTCGACAGGCTGCACGCGGAGGTTCTTCCATCTCCATTCCTATCCACGGTCATCGACGGGTGCGTAGAAAAGGGCCTCGATGTGACCGCAGGCGGTGCGCGTTACAACTTGTCCGGGATACAGGCGATACAGCCGGCCAACATCGCCGATAGCCTCGCGGCAATAAAGCAATGTGTCTACGTTGAGCGCAATGTGAGGCCTGAGGAGGCGCTTGCGGCGATCCGGAGCGACTACGCTGAGAACGAGAGACTGCGCCAGTATCTAATCAACAAAGTGCCGAAATACGGCAACGATGTGGACTGGGTGGACGAAATCGCGGCAAAATGGGTGGACCACTTTGCGCGGAGGATGGCCGGGTATACGAACGCGCGCGGCGGCGCCTATCACTCCGGTCTCTATACCGTTTCGGCCCACGTGCCCATGGGCCAGAACGTCGGCGCCTCACTCGACGGGCGAAGGGCGAAGGATCCGCTGGCCGACGGTGGGATGTCGGCGATGTACGGCCGGGACCGTGCCGGTCCGACAGCGCTTCTGCGTTCCGTGTCGAAGATTAATTCCGAAAACGGCAGCAACGGCACGCTTCTCAACATGAAATTCCTGCCGGAGTTCTTCAGGACGGAGGAGGGCATCGCGAAGTTCGCCGATTTTCTTCGTACCTTCGTCCGCCTCCGCATCAACCACGTCCAGTTCAACGTCATCCGAAAGGAGGACCTTCTGGCGGCCAAATCGCATCCGGAGGAATGGCGCAGCCTGACGGTACGGGTGGCAGGATACACTGCGTATTTCGCCGAACTGGCGAACGACCTGCAGGACGAGATAATCGCGCGCACGAGCTACGGAGAGGTCTGATGGACGGATCCATCATCGACATCAAGCGATTCACCCTCCATGACGGGCAGGGCATCCGTTCGACCCTTTTCCTGAAGGGCTGCGGCCTCCGCTGCGCCTGGTGTCAGAATCCGGAGGGGCTGGAAACCGGCATCAACCTCTGGTACCTGGAGACGCAATGCATCCGTTGCGGGGTCTGCGTGGAAAGCTGCCCGAGCGACGCCCTGCGCATGGACGGGGAGAGCCACCCCTTCATTCAGATCAACAGGCAGCGGTGCACCCTTTGCGGCGACTGCGTTGCCGCGTGCCCTACTACCGCGCTTTCGTTCGACGGAAGGGTAATATCTGCGGCCGCCGCCGCGGAAACGCTGCTGCGCGACGTCGAGTTCTATCGCCAGTCCGCCGGGGGCATCACCATTTCGGGGGGTGATCCGCTGGTGCAGCCCGACTTCGCTATCGAAGTTCTCGAGATCTGCAGGAAGGCGGGAGTCCATACGGCGATCGAGACATGCCTGTTCGGGAACTACGAGACGTTGGAACGCTTCGTGCCGTGCACCGATCTGTTCATCGTAGATCTCAAGCTCGATGACAGCGCCCTGCACCTGGAATACACGCACCGCGACAACAAGCTGATCAAGCGCAACTATGCAGCTCTCGCGCGACGAGGCGTGGAGCTTCTGACACGGATTCCGTTGATACCGGGTATAACTGCGACTGAATCGAACATCTCCGCACTTGCGCGGTTCATCCGCGAAGAAAATCCCGGGGCACGGGTCGAATTCGTAAATTTCAATCCGCTTGCCAGGAACAAGTACGCGCTTATGAACAGGAGCACCGAGTTTTTCGACGGGATGGTCCCGCTGTCTGCGAGTGGGATCGACGCGCTCCAGAAGATTCTCGAGTCCGAGGGTCTGGTCGTGGTCAGGGATCACACGCGCTCGAGTGGCAGGTCGGAGGTAGCGTGATCAGGCAGATGATGACGCAAGCGAGGTCGGGTGGAAGTGTCTATATCACCGATCTCCACGCCCGATTCGGCAGTCTGACGGACAAAGAAAGCGATCATCTGGTGTTCGTCGTGGAGCTGCTAAACGGGACGGAAGCCCGGCGCTTCGATTTGAAGGTGCCTCGGCTCGACAATCTGGACGCCGCTGAGCGCGACTTCGTGGAGAGCTACATCCACGCGGAAATCTACAACATCCTTTCGGCGCTCGGTGGAAAGTCCATGACCATATACTTCGATTCCCGACAACGCGGACTCGCAGAAACCGTGCGGAAGCTTCCCGATCTGTTCGAGCTCGGTTGCAAGCGCGCCGCACGCACCGGGTACGGCCGGGCCGTCAATGTCATCGATCGCATGATCGATGCGATCGATCCGTCCGGCCACACGTTTTCTTTCAAATTCGCCGATATCGCGGACGCGCCGGTCCTTCACGGATCACTCAAACCGGAAGTCGATGTCGTCGGTCTTTTCAGAAGTCGAACAGAGCACCTTTCCCACAAAGCGCTTCTCGGCCTCGACGTGGGGGGGACGGACATTAAGGCCGTCCTGGTTGTCGATGGACGTGTCGTCGACTACAAGGAATACGACTGGTTTCCCGCAGGCTTCCTGCGCTCGCGCCAGTTGGTCGATCCAATCTGCCTGATCGTCCGGCTGATGCAGGCCCGTTTATGGCTTGAAGGCCTGCCTGATCCTCCGGCCGACGGGAAGCTCCACCGACAGGAACTTTTTGGTCTCATGCAGAAAGCGCTCGACAAACGGGCCGGCGACAAAGAAATGTTGCGGGCGCTCGGGAGGCTGGAGGCCGAGGGACTGGACGATCAGCTTCGCTTCGATGGAATCGGCCTCTGTTTCCCCGATGTCGTAGTCAGGAACAAGATCGTCGGCGGCGAGGTCTACAAAACCCGCGGCATCCGGAGCAATCCGAACATCGACTACGAAACCGATTTTGCCGAGCTCACCGATCTCGACCTTCGCCTGAGGGAGTGGGTTCGACCCGACGGCACGGTCCGGATAATCAATGATGGGCCGATGGCTTCATTCACCGCGGCGGTCGAGATTGCCGCCTCGAGTGACGCAAGCGATGTAGAGCAGGGCGTATTTGCCCACACCCTGGGGACGGAGCTGGGCACGGGTTGGGTGACAGAAACCGGGGAAATCCCGGATATTCCACTCGAGGTATATAATTTCATCATCGATCTCGGCAGCTGGCCGGAACGGGCTTTCGAACCCGACGACCTGCGGAGTGTCAACAATTTCAACACGAGGCTTCCCGGGACTCTGCAGAAATACTGCAGCCAGAGCGGGATATTCCGCCTTGCCCTCAAATACTTCCCCAACGAACGTCCCGATCTGTGGCGAGAGCTTCAGGAAAAAGGCTTTGTCGAGCGACGCATGAAGGGGACTGACGAGGGCTTTTATGTTCCGACCGAGCCGGTCGACCAGCGGAAGCCCTTCCTCGAGCACATGATGGCGCTCCCGGACCGTGAGCGGGACGAGACCAATCGCAAAATCTGGCGCGAGGTCGGGGTTTCCCTGGCCGTGACCAACCTGGAAACGAGGCGCATACTCGATCCCGGTTCGGACAAGCGCTTCCTGTTCGGGCGGCTTGTCAAGAACTCTGTCTGCTTCGACCTGTTGCTCGACGGAGCGCGGAGTGTCGATCCGGGCACCAACCTCGTCGTGGCCGGCTCCGGCACAGCGAACACATCGCTCATGAAACAACTGGAGGGCCATCCTGACCTGACCGTTGCACAATTCGCGCAGGCGATAGGCGCCGTCTACTTTGCGAATGATCGGTCGATCGACCAATAACGCATCGATGTTGCGTTGAATCAAGTGGTAAATCATGAAAGAGCAGAACTATCTGGATCACCTGGTTGGTGTGTTCGGGCATCCGGCGTCGGAAAAACCCGGGATGGTCATCCAGGAAGCCGCATTTCGTGACCTGGGACTGCAGCACTGGCATTTCGTGACAATCGACGTCGATGCCGGGAAGCTCGGGGATGCGATACTCGGCCTCAAGGGTATGAAAATCCGGGGCATCAATTGCACCATTCGGCACAAGATTGAAGTTTTGAAATACATCGACAAGCTGGCGCCCAGCACCGAATTGATCGGCGCAGTGAATACGATCATAAATGACAACGGCGTTCTGACCGGTTAGCACACCAACGGTAATGGCTTCATGATCGCCCTCGAGAGCGCGGGAGTAGAGCCCAAAGCAAGAAGCGTTGTCGTGGTCGGCGCCGGCGGCGCAGCGCGGGCCATCTGCGTCGAACTTGCTCTGGCAGGGGCTCGGCACCTGACGATCGTTAATATTTCCAAAGATGCAGCACTGGCCGAAGGGCTGGTGAAAACCCTCGCCAGAAACACCAGGGTGGAGGTCGACAATGTGCCATGGGTGGGCGGCTTCAAAGTCCCTGCCGGGACCGACATTCTCGCTGATGCCACCTCTATCGGACTCTTCCCGAACACCAACGACAAGCCAGACATCGACTACGACTCGATCGGTCCGAACGTCTACGTCCAGGATGTTATCCCCAACCCGGCGTTCACTCCCTTCCTTCGGGAGGCCGATGCGCGCGGCCTGCGCTGGCAGAGCGGAATGCAGATTCTGGTCAACCAGGCTGCGCTCAATATCACCATGTGGACAGGGCTTGAGCCGAACAAGGAGGTCATGAGGAAGGCTCCGGAGGAGGCGCTGGCCTGAGATCGACCCCGGCAGGACCCCGGAAGGTGCGGCCGGATGCCGGGCCCGCATTGAGATATCGCGGTCGACAACCCGAATCCCGTTCAGAACTCCTGTACGGGGATATCGACGGCCTTGTCCACCGGGGAATTCGGTGACAAAGTCGCATTCTGTCGCCGTGCTGTTGATACGCGGCTCCTGGTGTCGGAGAAGCTCGTGACACTATTTGATCTCAATTTCGAAGCAATTCAATATGTTCAACACGTCAGGGACCGAAAACTTCGCCTTTTGTATCTTGTTGACTCTCGGATCGATATTGTACCCTGTAGCATTCACGAAATTCGATCGCTGCAAATCGGAATTATGAAATATAGTTTTTATGAATATTGAGTTGGAAAAATCTGAGTCTACCAGATATGAGTTTTGAAAATAACACTCCTCGACGGAGCAATTGGCTATCTTACTTCGTTTCATTTTCAGATCGGAGAAGTTGCACAGCACGAGGGTGCATTCATTCATAACCACCTCGAATGACAATTGGTTGCATTTGAAAAACCGTATTCCCAGTAATTTGCATTTTTCAAATTCGTTATTGGTGAGTTTTGCGTTATCAACGCATATATTACTGAGATTACACTCGACAAAGATACATGATTCAACCGAAGCATTGGTGAAATCTACATCCGACAGGTTGCAGTTGCGGAAGCTGCATTTCCAGAGTTCCCTGGCGGAGATATCCGAGGCCGAGAGATCCATGTCCTGGAAGTCTTCTTCGGCGTAGTATTGATTATCAAAGACCATTTGTTGATTAGTCCTTTCACCGGCGGGCAGATCTTCCAATCGAACGATCAATCCGCCCAAGTCCTTCAAAAAGAAGCTCAATAAACGATTTCCGATCTACGTCGACCAGCACCCGAACGTTGGGCCGATTTCTGCTCGCAGGCCTTCGATCGGCGACCGTCATGCCGCGGGTGAGATCACCCTTCGTTTCAACGTCCACGAAAAGATCCTCATGAGAGAACAGGTCAGGACGGATGAGATAGGCGATCGAGCACGGATCATGCAGTGCCGCTCCCGGCATCCCTGCTTTTTCGTAGTGCACCCCATAGAAGCTCACGAGATTTGCAACTAGCAGGGACGCGGGCCCTCGTGCCCGCAATTCGTCAATCTCCGCGGTGGTAATGTAGGCTTTGTGTGTAACGTCGAGGCCGCTCATTACGATCGGAATCCCGGACGCAAAGACCTCCTTCGCTGCTTCAGGATCGGTGTACACGTTGAACTCAGCCGCCATTGTTATGTTGCCGGCCGAAAGGGATCCACCCATGAGTGAAATGAGGCCGATACGCTGTTTCACATCCGGATGATTTCGAAAAAGCAGGGCGATGTTGGTCGCGGGACCGATGGGCACAAGCGTGATCGGATCTTCGCCCGCGTGCAACACTTCCAGAAGGAGTTCCTCCGCGCTGCGGTTTTCGGCTGTAAAATCCGGGTCCGGCAGGTTTGACCCGTTGAGCCCTGTTTCGCCGTGGATCCTTGACTCGACGAGGAGCTCCCGCGCGAGAGGCTTCGGGGCGCCGGCTGCGACAGGTACCCGGACGCCGGCGAAGTTCAGGATCTTCAACGCGTTTCTGGTCACTTTTTCGATTGTTTGATTGCCCGCCACCGTGGTAATCGCCTTAACCGTACATGCCTCCGGATAGGCGAGCGCCAGCAGTATTGCAATTGCATCATCCAATCCAGGATCGGTATCGATGATAATATTGTGCATGCCTGAAATAGTGACCCGGGGACAAAGACCGTGTCAACGGCGAACCCGTCAGGATATGGCGGCTGCAACAATCCGCGCGGCCGTTGCAATATCCCCGGTGCGGCTGTACTCGTTCGGGTTGTGGCTTATTCCATCGCGACTTGCAACAAATAGGAGTGCGGCAGGAAGATAGGGCGCGAGAATTGCCGTATCGTGCAGCGCTCCGCTCGACACGTCCGGCAGGGACAGCCTCATCGACGATGCCGCGTGATGCAGTTTCTCGCATACGCCCGGGTCCAGAGGCAGCGCAGGAAGATCCTCGAAACAATCAATTTCGGTCCCGAGTCCCCGTTTCTCCCCGACGGAAGCGACCAGTTGGCGAATCCGCCGGTCGCCCGCCTGAAGCGCATCGTTTGAGCTCGCGCGGAAATCGACGAGTAGGTCCGCATTCCCGGGAATGACATTTATCGCGTTGGGCGTGATGGTCAGCCCGCCCACTGTGAGCGTTGCATTCCCGGCAAGTCCGTTGAGCTCGTGCCCGAGCGATTCCAGACCGAGGACGATCTGCGCTGCACCTGCAAGGGCGTCGAACCGGTCTGCCATGCCCGTCGAACCCGCATGATTCGGCACGCCGGAAGTTCTGCAGACGTACTGTCTCCTGCCGTTAACGGCAGTTACCACGGCAACCGGTGTCCCCTGTTTCCAGAGTCCGGCACCCTGCTCGACATGCACCTCGATCAGGCCACGATAGCGTTCGAAGGGAAAACCAAATCCCTCCCTGGAGATTCTTTCCGGCACCACGCCGAAGGTTTTTCCCGCGCTGGCGAAATCCACTCCGTCGCGATTTTTGAGACTTCGTATTCGATCCGCACCTACCGTGCCCGCCCAGATGCGGCTGCCCAGCATTGCGATTCCGAATGTAGTTCCCTCTTCTTCCGCGAAAATGACGAGTTCAAGTTCGGCGTCGCGGTTTGCCCGGATTATCTCGAGCGCCGCGACTACGCCCACAACACCGTCGAACTTCCCTCCGCTCGGCACCGAATCGAGGTGCGACCCGCAGAGCCATGCAGGTTTGTCCCACCCGAGCGTGCCCGGCCGGGCGTGGACATTTCCAGCGGGGTCGATTTTCACCACACAGCCGGCCCTTTCGGCTTCGCCGACTACGTAATCCCGGGCCTCCTTCCATGCAGGAGAAAATGTGGGGCGGCTGTAACCCACCGTTGGGTCGGACTCCGTGCATGCGGCGATCCGGTCAATGTCATCTGCAATGCGGCTTTCAGAAATTTCGATATTCTGCATGGTGATGTTATACTCCGTGACTATCTCGCAAAACTGATAATACACAAAAGAGCGGCCTCGTTCACCAACGCCGGTTTCATTGACACGCGCGAATTGTCTAAGTAGTATCTGTATTCAATCAAGCTGCATAAATATGCACGATGGAGGTCAGGAAAAATGCTTCGACGCATTGTTGCGAGTCCCCGGTCACTGGTGTTTTTGGTTGCATTGGCGGTTGTCGCCGGTCCACTTACCGGCGTGTTTGCGCAGCAGGCAGGAAGCGAAAGTGATCCGCTGGTTGTCGTTCAATCGGCAGAGCCGACTGGGCTGGACCCGGTGGTACATCGCGAGGGTCCGACATACAACGTTACAGAAAACATCTTCGATTCGTTACTCCGGAAAACCCCCGACGGAAAGGATGTGCCGGCGCTCGCCGAAAGTTACGTGCACGAGAGCGACACGTCGTGGCTGTTTCACCTTCGGTCGGGCGTGGTATTTCAGGACGGTGAGCCGCTGATTGCCGAAGCCGTGAAATACACCATCGACCAGATCCTGAATCCGGCAAGCAAGTCTACGCGGGCTCACGATCTCGGGTGGGTCGACCACGTGCAGGTGGTCGACAATCTGACGGTTCGAATCGTGGCAAAGCGTCCGTTTCCGCTGGCAGATCACTACTTCACTGAGTTTCAGATCGTTCCACCGGTCTATCGAGAGCGAGTCGGCGCGCTCAAGTTCAACGAAGCGCCTATCGGCACCGGTCCCTACCAGCTGGTCCGCTGGGACCGCGGCAACCGCATTATTCTCAAGAGGAATGATCGCTACTGGCGTGATCCGGCGCCCGTACAGTACGTGGAGTTTCAATTCGTGAACTCGGCAGCTAGCAGGGTTGCCACACTGCTGAGCGGCAATGCCGATCTCATCGTTGACCCGCCGATTACAGCGACCAGGCAGATAAACGCAAATCCCAGGACACGTCTTGCCTCTGAGACCGGTACGCGCGTACTTTT
>DATKUF010000243.1:0-11942 GCA_035530755.1 Spirochaetia bacterium
GGACGTCGCCGGAGGCGAGTTCGGCGGTATTACCCAGCACATAGGCGCCTATCAGGTTCAGCTGACCCAGGGCAAAATTACCTTCCTCGATACTCCGGGCCACGAGGCATTCACCCTCATGCGAGCCCGCGGTGCTCAGATTACCGATATCGTCATTCTCGTGGTCGCGGCGAACGACGGCGTCATGCCGCAGACAATCGAAGCGATAAACCATGCGAAAGAGGCGAAAGTGCCGATCGTCGTGGCAATCAACAAGGTCGACCTCCCTGAAGCCAACGTGGACCGCGTGAAACAACAGCTTTCCGAATACGGGCTCATGCCGGAAGCGTGGGGCGGACAGACGCTCTTCTGCGAAATATCCGCGCTCAAGAAGCAGGGAATCAGTGAACTGCTCGAGACGGTTCTGCTGCAGGCAGAAATTCTCGAGCTCCGTGCAAATTTCGACTGCGCTGCAGATGGAAAAATCATCGAATCACGAATCGATCCGGGCCGCGGAACCGTGGCGACGGTCCTTATCGAACGCGGCACACTTCATGTCGGGGATTCCTACGTAGCCGGGGTCTTTCCCGGCAAGGTTCGGGCGATGTTCAATGACCGCGGCGAGCGCATCGAGGAGGCACCGCCTTCAATGCCCGTCGAGGTACTCGGATTCACCGGAGTTCCTGACGCCGGCGACCCGTTCCAGGTAACCGAAAGCGAGAAACTTGCACGCCAGGTCGGTGATAAACGGCAGGAGCTTCGCAAGGTTGAAGAGGCGAAGAACGTCAAGAAGATCACCCTCGACAACCTGTACGACAGCATCCAGGAAGGAGAGATCCAGGAGCTGAAGGTCATCATCAAGGGTGACGTTCACGGGTCAGTCGAGGCTCTCCAGTCCTCTCTCGAACGACTTTCCACAAAAGAGATCAAGCTGTCGGTGATCCATGCGGCCGCCGGCGCGATCAATGAAGGTGACGTTCGGCTCGCGTCGGCATCCAACGCGATCATCATCGGGTTCCACGTTCGCCCGAGCACGGCGGCGCAACAGCTCGCGGACCGGGAAAAAGTGGAGATCCGCAAGTACAACATTATCTATGACGTCGTGGACGATATCCGCTCAGCCATGGAGGGACTCCTCGCACCCGATCTCAAAGAAGAGGTTATCGGCACGGCGGAGGTTCGCGAGACTTTCAAAGTTCCAAAGATAGGTCTGATAGCTGGATCGTACGTCTTGACCGGAAAGGTTCGCCGTGGGGCGAGCATTCGAGTAATCCGCGACAGCATCGAACTCTACAGTGGTGCAATTTCCTCCCTCAGACGATTCAAGGACGACGCTCGCGAGGTGGAAGCCGGTTATGAATGCGGAATCGGCGTTGAAAACTTCACAGACCTGAAGGTCGGCGATCAGTTTGAAGTATACGAGATTCGCGAAATCGCCAAGAAGCTCGAGGGATCCCGTAAGGAAACCGGTAGTCAGGGGTAACGCCGCACCATGGCGAAGTTCCGGCACGAGAGAATCGAACATCTTATCATGGGGGTCGTGGCAGATCTTATCCTTCGTGGAGAGATACGCGACCCGCGCGTGACAAGCATGGTCTCAATCACTGGAGTCAAACTGGCAAAGGACCTTACGCAGGCCACGATCATGGTTTCCGGATTTGTGGCTGACGACCAGTTGAGCTCAGCCGTCGCGGGGCTCAATCATGCCGCCGGATTCATCCAGGGACACGTCGCGCGCCAGGTCAAATTGCGCGTAACCCCCCATCTCGCCTTCCGCGAAGACCGATCCATCCGAGAGGGCTTTGAGGTCATTCAGCAAATGAAGGATCTCGATCCCTGATGAGCGAATTTACCGGCGTAGCGCTTATCGACAAGCCGGCCGGAATATCATCCTTCGCCGCGCTCTTCCCGCTCAAACGCGCCGCCCTGACAAAACGGGTCGGCCACACCGGGACCCTCGATCCTTTCGCCACGGGCCTGATGGTTGCACTCTTCGGCCCGCTCACACGACTCGCTCCACTGTTCACTGGAATGGACAAGGAATACCTCGCCGAGTTTCAGTTTGGCCGGGAAACGGACAGCGCCGATCTGACTGGAGCGACGGTCAGAGAAGCGAGTGTCCCGGATTTCCAGACAATAGAGTCTTCGATCACCGGCTTCGTTGGAACCATCTTTCAGAACCCGCCCATGTTTTCCGCCGTTCACGTCGGCGGCCGGCGGGCGTATGAACTCGCGAGATCCGGAACCGTGGTGAAGATACCAGGCAGAGAAATTACGATCACGAATATCGAAATCATCTCGTGGAACGCACCGAACCTGGAAGTACGCGTCCGCTGTTCTTCAGGCACCTACATACGGAGCCTCGCCCAGGACCTTGGCCAGACCTGCGGATCGGCCGCTCATGTCTCCCGGTTGCGCCGTGTGGCCGTTGGACCGTTTCGCGTCGATCATCCTGCTGCCTGCGCGCCTGAAAGCTTTGACCCGAGGATGAACCTCTTATCCGCGCGAAAGGCTTTGAGCGTGACAGAAGCGGTGAAGATTCGGGATGTTTCGGTCGATCAGGCGCGACGGGTAGCAACCGGCGGGGCAATCACGTGCGGCGAGATCTCGCCGGATATCTGCGCGGACGGCATGTACGCGCTGTTTTCGCCGGATGGCAGCCTGCAGGCCGTCGTGGAGACGGCCGGTCATCGCGTCTCTTACCGTTTCGTGGTTCCGAGGTCGGCGTGAGAATCATCGAATGGGAGCGAGACGACCCCCTCAGTCTGCCGCACGGTGTTTCCATGACGATTGGAGTTTTTGACGCGCTGCACCTCGGTCACCGTGAGCTGATTCACCGGATACAGGAGCGTGAGTTCGGCGCGGACTCCCTGGTAATTACTTTTCGCGACAATCCTCTGAAGGTGTTGCAGCCGGGCGGGTATCCCGGAAACGTCCTGACCCTCGATCAGAAACTGGAACGGATTGCTGCGCTCGGAGTGCGCTCCGTCCTTCTCATTGACTTTTCCCTCGATTTCAGTAAAATGTCAGGAACTGAGTTTATCTTGAAGATAAACGCGCTTTTTCGACCGCATTTGCTGGTTCTCGGCACGAATTTTCGCTGTGGGCACCGCAATGATACGAATGCCGGAAAGGTGCAGTCGCTTCTCGGTTCGCAGGGAGTCAGGGTTGACATCGTAGAACCCGTACTCGATAATGGAATCCCGGTCAGCAGCACGAGAATCAGAGCGGCGATACAAGCCGGTGACCTGAGCACGGCACGGAGATTGCTCGGATCGGATTACTTTCTCGAGCTCGGCGGTGCAGCGGTTCAGATGAATCATCAGGTGTATTTGGTGGATGCCGGAGACCTCACCCAGGTGCTTCCGGCGGCCGGAACGTTTGATGTGACGATGTACCAGGGCCTGCCATCCTTCAAGGGTGAATACCGTCGGGAGGTGTCTGCCGGTACGGTTCACCCGGCTCCGATAAGAACTCGGGTCACCATTGATCACGGTTCTCTCCGTTGGCCGAAGGAGATCGGCAGCGGATATTCACATGTTCGTTTCGACGGAACGACCGGGTAGGGAAAGAAGCGGTACCCCGCAGAATGACCTCGCGCGGCCGGACAAGACTGACAAAAATGAGACTCGATACAAAACAAGGAGACAACGATGGCCCTGACCAAGGAAGCCAAACAGGAAATCGTTAAAGAGTACGGCGTTACCGAAAAGGACACCGGAAAGACCGAGGTGCAAATCGCACTCCTCACCAAGAGAATTGAAGAGCTCACCGGACACTTCAAGATTCACAGCAAGGATCACAACTCGCGCCGCGGGCTGCTGAAGCTGGTAGGACAGCGCCGACGCCTGCTGAATTATCTTTCGCGGAACGACCTCGCACGGTACCGTGAAGTTATCAGCAAACTCGGACTTCGGAAATAACAGGGCATAACGCATGCAAGACATCAAAATACGTATTGGAGACCTCGATCTTATCCTGGAAACCGGAAAAATGGCGAAGCAGGCAAATGGAGCTGTATTCGCCCGATACGGCGGTTCGGCGGTACTTGCCACGGTATGCTGCGGTGACAAGATCATAGACGATCTTGACTACGTTCCTCTGCAGGTGGAGTACAACGAGAAGTTCTACGCCGCCGGAAAAATTCCGGGAGGGTTCATCAAACGCGAGACGCGACCGAAGGACAAGGAGATACTTGTTTCGCGGCTCATCGACCGGCCCATGCGTCCGTTGTTCGACAAGCAGTTCAAGCGTGAAATTCAGGTTGTTCCGACGACCATATCTACTGACCAGGTCAATCCGCCGGACGTTCTCGCAATGGTCGCAGCGTCTGCAGCCGTGCTGATCAGCGATATCCCGTTCGGCGGACCGATTGGAGCCGCAAGAGTCGCTCACGTAGATGGTGAATTGATCGTAAATCCCACCTATGACCAGATAGAGCGCTGCGACATGGATATTATTGTCGCGGGCACCGAAGAGGGCATCACCATGGTTGAGGGTGGTGCAACTGAGGTTTCCGAAGAGCTGATGATTTCCGCGATTGAAAAAGCGCACGAAACCATCAAGGCGCTCTGCCGCGCCCAGGTTGAACTTCGCAAACTGGTCGGCAAGGAAAAGCTGCCGCTCGCCGAGCCTCCTGCCGGCTTTGAAAACCGCGACGCAATTCACTCGTTTGCCCGTCCGCTTATGGAAACCGCCTGTTTTGTGAAGGGAAAGATGACCCGCGCGGCGGCAATCAAAACGGTAAAAAAGCAGACACTCGAGAAGTTCCGGGATTCTATTTCTGCGGACCGGGAGAAACAATTCGGAGAACTGATGGAGGACCTCGAACAGGAGGTCGTTCGCAAATCGATCATCGATCGGAAGGTGCGCACCGACGGGCGCGGACCGGAAGAAATTCGTCCCATAGCCTGTGAGGTGGGGATCCTCCCGCGCACGCACGGCTCTGCGCTGTTCACCCGGGGCGAAACACAGGCACTCGCGGTAACCACGCTCGGAACGGTGTTTGACGAACAGATATTCGACGACATCGAAGGCGATCGCCGCGAGAATTTCATGCTGCACTACAATTTCCCGCCCTATTCGGTTGGAGAAACCGGCAGGCTCGGAACGGGTCGACGCGAGATCGGTCACGGTCACCTGGCGCAGAGAGCACTGCAAGCGGTGTTGCCGGAAAAGGCGGCCTTTCCCTACACGCTTCGGATTGTATCGGAGATCCTCGAATCGAATGGGTCCTCGTCAATGGCGACCGTGTGCGGTGGAACGCTCTGTCTGATGGACGCCGGCGTACCGATTCGAAAACCGGTGGCGGGTATTGCAATGGGCCTTGTCCAGGAGGGTGACCGCGTCGTGGTTCTCAGCGACATCCTCGGCGAAGAAGATCACCTCGGCGACATGGACTTCAAAGTCGCCGGTACGGTCGATGGAATTACGGCGTTCCAGATGGACATCAAGATTTCTCGAGTAACGGCCGACATCCTCAAGGTTGCGCTCGAACAGGCGCGTCGCGGGCGCCTCCATATCCTTTCGATCATGGAACAGGCGATCGCCGCACCGCGTGCCGACCTCTCCAGTTTTGCTCCCCGGATCCTTACCTTCAAGATTGATCCGGAGAAGATCGGTCTCTTCATAGGGCCCGGCGGTAAGACGATCAAGGGAATCTCGGAGCGCCACGACGTAAACACCAACATCGACAACGACGGTACCGTGACGATCTACTGCAAGGACAAGACCTCCGGAGAAGCAGCTAAAGCCTCGTTCCAGAAGCTTCTTGAAGAACCGGAAGTGGGAAAGACCTACGATGGAATCGTTCGGCGCATCGTGGATTTCGGTGCATTTATCGAGTTTCTTCCCGGTAAAGAGGGGCTCTGTCACATTTCAAAGATGGCGGACCATCGCGTGAACGCGGTAAGCGACATTCTGCAGCTCAATCAGGAAGTTCCGATCAAGATCATTGAAATCGACAAAATGGGACGGGTCAATCTCAGCCTCATCTACGAAGGCTCGGATGAGGGCACCGGTGGCGGTGGAGACCGAAGCCGACAGGGTAGACCGCACTCTTCCTCGCGACCGCGGGGCGGAAGCGAGTCACGCGGCCACCAGGACGGCGGCGGGCACCGCCACTACGAATAGACAGCGGACCGCACCTTTCGGGTAGGCCATGGATATTCGTGTTGTCAGCGAATGCGTCCCCGGTTTCGAGCCGGTTTACGCCTCCGAAAGGTCAGCGGGTGCCGACCTCCGTGCCCACATCCCCGCGGAAATTGATCTTCCCCCCGGCGCGCGGATGCTTGTGCCTACAGGCGTCCGACTTGCAATTCCGGAAGGTTTTGAAGGCCAGGTCCGACCACGTTCGGGTCTGGCGGTGCGGGACGGTCTTACCGTGTTGAATGCGCCAGGTACCATCGACTCGGACTATCGGGGCGAAGTTTCGGTTATCCTGGTCAATCTCGGCCCCCAAAACGTCCGCATCGGCCGTGGCGACCGGATAGCGCAGCTGATTATCGCTCCGGTCAGTCGGGCGCAATTCGTCCCGGGGCAGCTGTCGGAGACTTCCCGGGGTTCGGGTGGTTTTGGATCTACGGGGGTGCAGTAGCAGAACTCATGCGCAGCCGTCACGTAACACTATACGTCGCAAAAGAGTTTCTGCTGTCATTCGTTGTCGCGTTCCTCTTCTTCTTCTTCATTTTCTTTGTGAACCAGATGCTGCTCATGGCCGAACAGGTCTTAACCAAGCGGGTAGGGGCGTGGGAGGTGTTTCTTCTCATTGTCTATTCACTTCCCGCGATTGTGGCGCTTTCGTTTCCCTTCGCGTCGCTCGTCGGTGCGCTTATGGCCGTAGGTCGATTTTCGTCGGACAACGAAATAATAGCATTTCAGGCCTCAGGGATTCCCCTGACCAGGCTGTTTGTTCCGATCGTGTTTCTGGGTCTGGCGTTTTCCTCGGTCTCCTTCATCATGAACGACTACTTCCTGCCGTTGGGTACCATCAATTTCACCCGACTCTATCGGCAGCTCATCTACACGAATCCGGAGCTCGAGCTCGAATCCTATGCGGTCAAGAGGTACCAGGACACCGTACTGGTTACCGGCGCGGTACACAATCGGACGATCAGTAACCTCCTGATCATTGATCGCGGAGACAACAAGGCGAGACGGGTAATAACCGCGGCAGCGGCAAATCTGGTGCAGGACGGACAGGAGGCGAGCATTATTTCGCTGAATCTCGACAACGTATTCAGCGTTTCGGTTCCTGCGGGCAAACCAGACCAGTACGACTACTTCAGTTCCCGGCGTATGGTCTACAATATCCTGTTGAAGAATATTACATTGAGCATACAGAATCCTACTGCCAGCGAGATGAGTTCGGTCGACCTTTACGCCTTGATCCAAAGCGAGAAACTCGATCTGCTCAGCCGGCAAGAGGACCAACGGCGGCAAACCTCGCGCCTTCGACTTCTGCTTGCGCAGGACTACGCGGACTTTGTTCGATCTCTCGGCAACGGTACACTCTCCGCCGCAGCGAAACGGCGCCAGGAGCTGGATCAGGAGCTGCAGAGCGTGCAGACCTCGGCGGCGCGACGGGTAGATAGCCGGCTCCTGCAGATCAACCGACTCGAGTTCTACAAGAAATTTGCAATTCCTTTCGCCTGCGTCGTGTTTACCATTTTCGCGTTTCCAACTGCGCTATTCACCCGGCGAAGCGGACGGGTTGTCGGGTTCGGTGTCGGTGTGCTTGTGTCGGTTGTTTACTGGGCACTTCTTCTCGGCGGCATCACCCTCGGTTCTCAACAGAACATGTCACCGTTTCTTGCCATGTGGGCGCCGGATTTCTTCTTTCTTCTGCTTGGATCGACGCTTTTCTTCATTCGGATGAGACGATGAGACGACTCGACTACATGGTTTTGCGACAGTTTGTTCCGGTGTTTCTGGTTGCGCTTACGCTCTTTACCCTCATAATCGAGCTTGCGGATCTGTTTTCGAACATCGTCAGCTATCTCAATCAGAACGTGAAAATATCCGAAATCATCCGAGTTCAGCTCCTCTATCTTCCGAAGAGCATCTCGTATGCGCTTCCCATCTGCCTGCTTTTCTCGGTCTCCTTCACGCTCGGAACCCTGTACAGCAACAACGAACTCATATCCGTTTTCGGCGCCGGCGTACCTCTTCTGCGGTTCGTTCTCCCGCTGCTGGTCCTTGGCGCACTATTCACTGTCGCGACATTCTTCTTTCAGGAACGCGTGGTGATCGGAACGCTTCAGGCGAAAACCGAGCTTTCGCACAAACTTCTCAACATGCGGCAGAGTGAGAGCAACACCGAAACTACGGTTCTTGGCGAGAACGGCAGAATCGTCTATTACGCCGAATACTACAATGACACAACACGCACGCTGAACAATCTCATTGTGGTTGTCCGCAACGACGCGGGTGAGCTTTTGCGGCGAATCGACGCCGACTGGGCCGTTTGGGACGGCACATCATGGGTGCTTCACAACGTGAGGGATTTTTCCCGCACAGTTACTGCCGGGAAATACGATCTGGTCCAGACAAAGCGCGACACCCTATCCGACCCCATGCTCAATCAGCCGCCGGCCACATTCGGTCGAATCAGCAGCGGTAGAATAGGCGAGATGCCACTTCCCGAGGCGCGCACGTGGATCACCTCGCTTCGCAAAGCCGGACTGCCCTACCGAAGCGCGCTTACCTCCTACTACGAGAGATTTTCGTTCGCAATGACGCCGTTTCTCGTGGTGCTGATGTCGGCGGCAATCGGTGGCCGCTTCAAAAAGAACATTCTTCTGATGAGTCTGCTCGTTTCCCTCGTACTCTCCGTGGTCTACTACGTAGCTCAAATGCTGGCAGGGCTGCTTTCGAATGTCGGGCTATTGCAGCCGCTCTTCGGGGCGTGGGCAGCTGTGGCCATCTTCTCGGTCACCGGCGTATTGCTGTTTCGCACGTCGCGTACCTGAGATAGACCGTCAAAGGATTATTTCAGTGGAAACTATCGGATCTTCCGACATATTCAGCGTTGATTCCGTCGACCGTGCCACGCCTGCGCGAACCGGTACGCTGCGGTTGCCGCACGGCTCCCTTCCCACACCGGTGTTCATGCCGGTCGGGACAGCCGGCACGGTCAAAGCGATTCGGCACGACGAGCTTTCCCATTTGGGTTTCCGACTTATCCTTGGCAACACCTATCACCTCTATCTCCGGCCGGGGACTGAGGTGATCGACGCTTTTGGCGGCCTTCATCGGTTCTCCGGCTGGCCGCATAACATTCTCACCGACTCCGGCGGATATCAGGTGTTCTCCCTCGCGCCGTTTCGCAAGATCGAAGAAGAGGGTGTCTACTTTCGGTCACATGTTGATGGATCTTCACACACGCTTACCCCGGAGAAAGTGGTCGGGATCCAGCGTATTCTGGACAGCGATATCCAGATGGCGCTCGATGTTTGCACCGCACCGGGGATCTCCATGAACGATGCGAAGCTCGCTGCCGATCGGACGTATCGTTGGGCGGCCAGAGCCAAGTCTGTCTGGCTCTCAATCGACACAGCCTATCGAGGCGTTCTGTTCGGAATTGTCCAGGGCAACTTCTACAGGGACCTCCGCCGGAAGAGCGTCGAAGAGATAGTCTCGCTCGAATTGCCGGGAATCGCGATTGGAGGGTTGTCA
The DNA here is from genome assembly GCA_035530755.1 of Spirochaetia bacterium. Taxonomy (GTDB): domain Bacteria; phylum Spirochaetota; class Spirochaetia; order DSM-27196; family DATKUC01; genus DATKUC01. The sequence goes on from DATKUF010000243.1 coordinate 9,655, forward strand.
GTCGGGGAAAGCTACGACGTGTTTCTGGAGTTTCTTTCGTACACTGCAGCGCTTCTTCCCGCTGCGGTCCCTCGCTACCTCATGGGCATCGGGTCGCCGCGGTACATCCTCGACGCCGTCGCGAACGGCATCGACATGTTCGATTGCGTTTTTCCCACGCGAATCGCGCGAAACGGGACAGTTTTTACGCGTTCGGGCCGTCTTGCGCTGAAACGGGAGGAGTACACACGGGACACCGGTCCAATCGACCCGGCGTGCGGGTGTGCAGCGTGCCGCACATACTCGCGAGCCTATCTTCGGCACCTGTTCAAAGCCGGCGAAATGCTGGGGCCCATGCTCGCGACGAACCACAATCTGTTCTTTCTGCAGAACTTCATGGAGGAGATACGAGAGGCGATCCGCCGTGGCGAGTTCGCCGCATTTCGGGCGGAATTTCTCGAAAACTACCCGGCGAAAGAGGGATAGGTTCTGCGCCGGGAACCATGTGCCGGCCGCAGCCCGGACGTCGTCGGCCCCGACTGTGGTCACCTCACTCGGCGCGGTCCTCATATCACACCCCCCCCCCGGCGGCGGCGTGCTGACCGCGGGAATAGTGCGCGAATGCCGATATACTGGTTGTGAGGAGTCAAACTTGACTGTGCGACAATACCTGTCCGTTGCGGCCGCGACCGCGCTGCTGCTTCTTTACATCCCAGTTGGAGCTCTGGCCCAGAATGGTGCGGCAACTACAAACGACAAGCCGCCCACGTCATCCTCCGCGACTGAGGACCCGGTAACAGCGCAATGGCGCGCCACGCTCAAGTATGGCATCAATTCGGAAATCATCGATCTGATCGGAGCTCTGAAGGATCGGAAAAACGCGAGGCTGAACCCCGACCTTGTCACGACGTTTTCGCAAACCTACGACGACTCGGTACGCAGCGCTATCCTCGATCTTTTCACCGCGCTCTCCTACGACGGCGCCGAAAATGCTGTTCGTGCCTATCTGCAGTCGAAGCCGCAGAACTCGGATCTTGAGATCGCTTCAATATCCTACCTATCCCGAACCGTCACTCACCCGTCGAAGGAGACAGTTTCGCTTCTGGAATCTCTTGTCGGAGACACGACCGAGTCCATCTCAAATGCTGCGATCCGCGGCCTCGGCTCGATCGCCGGTAATAATCCACCAGGCGCCTACGATTTCGGTGGGTTCGAAAAAACCCTTGTTGCCGATCTCTCGAAAAACGACATCTCCACCACCGCGCTCGGCGACGCTATCCTGGCGCTCGGCGATCTGAAATCAAAAGCCGCGGTCGATCCTCTACTGGCGATCGTTACCGACACTACGCAGCAGGCTTCACTTCGCGAGTATGCGGCAGATTCACTCGGCAAGATTGGCGACCCCAAAGCGATCCCGGCACTCAGCGATCTGGTGAAAGACCAGAATGCGTATCTGCGAGCCTACGGGGTATCTGCCCTGGGCAGGTTCAATACCCCAGAATCGAGTGAAGTCCTCTCGGCCGGGCTGCGCGATTCGGCAGTAGGCGTTCGGCTCGCCGCCCTCGACGGTATCGCCCGAAACAGGCTGACTGCCGACGCTCAGGCGGTAATCTACAAGGCCGAGCACGATCCGGACATTCACGTCCGCACACGCGCGATCCAGACGCTTGGCGAACTGGGTACTCCTGAGGCGTGGAAGACGCTTCATGCTGTGATTGAACAGACCGGCGCTTCGCTCGATCTTCGGACCGCGGCGCTGGACTCGATGGTAAAGAACGATCTGTCGGGTTCGATAGATTCATTGAAGAAGGTGATTCGGACCGAATGGGCGGCGACGGACAAGCACATGCTGTATGCGGTGGGAAACAAACTTTCCACCACGAAGTCGTCGGCTCTCACCGACCTCTATGCGCTCCTGCTTACCCACCCGGACTATATTGTGCAGATCTACGCGATCCGCGGTATCGCGCTGAACGATATCACGTCGCTTCGCGGCAATGTGGAAAAACTTCGCGCAGAATCCGCGCCTCCCGTCCTCAAACGGGAGGTGGATCAGGCGGTCGGCACGCTCGGTCCCGCGCGCTGAGTCGAAGGCCGGGCGGCCTTCGACAAGACGGGCGCAAACCGGATTGAATCACCTTCGCGCGGATCAGCGCGTAGGGTCCCGCATCAGCGCGTAGGGTCCCGCATCAGCGCGTAGGGTCCCGCGTCAGCGCGTAGGGTCCCGCGTCAGCGCGTAGGGTCCCGCGTCAGCGCGTAGGGTCCCGCGTCAGCGCGTAGGGTCCCGCGTCAGCGCGTAGGGTCCCGCG